>JBFJWO010000061.1:0-14238 GCA_041623575.1 Gammaproteobacteria bacterium | reverse complement strand
AGCGTTCCTACCAGACCAACATCGAGGTGCTGAACACGGCCAAGACGCTGATGTTGCGCACCCTGTCGGTCGGCGAATAGAGGGGCGCACGCGCATGGCCAACGTCGACGCCACCGCCAGCCTCTACGAGCAACTCGCTCCCTCGAGACGCGCCGACGCGGCCGGCGGCGATCTGGGGCAGGCGGATTTCCTCAAGCTGATGACCACCCAGTTGCGCAGCCAGGACCCGTTCTCGCCCATGGAGAACGGCGAGTTCCTCGGCCAGATCGCGCAGTTCGGCACGGTGTCCGGTATCCAGGAGCTGCAGGACTCGTTCGGCAACCTCAGCAACGCGCTGCGCTCGAACCAGGCGCTGCAGGCATCGGTGCTGGTCGGCAAGCAGGTGCTGGTGAGCGGCGAGCACGCCGAGCTGGGCACCGAGCGTATGCGCGGCGCGGTGGACCTGCCGGGCGCCGTCAGCGACCTGCGAGTGTGGGTCGAAGGCGCAAGCGGCGAAACGCTGGCGGAGATCCCGCTCGGCGCGCAAGCCGGCGGGCTGGTCGACTTCGAGTGGGACGGGCGCATGGCGCTGGGCGGCGACGCACCGCCCGGCGTCTACCGCATTCGCGCCGAAGCGACAGTGGGCGGCACCGCTCAGGCGCTCAACGTGATGGCCGCCGCCAACGTCAACAGCGTGACCCTGGTGGGCGGCGGCGAAGACCTTCGCCTCGACCTCGGCGCGCTCGGCGAAGTGTCCCTCGGCGACGTGCGCCGGGTCGCTTGAGCGCCACGCATGACCTCTTCTTTCAACAAACCGAACGCGGAGTAAGCCATGGGCTTCGATACCTCACTCAGTGGCCTGAACGCCGCCTCCTCCGACCTGGACGTCACCTCGAACAACATCGCCAACGTCTCGACCATGGGGTTCAAGGAATCGCGCGCCGAGTTCGTCGACGCGGTGGGCAACGGCGTGCTGCTCTCGACCGTGCGCCAGTTGTTCGACCAGGGCAACCTCGAGTTCACCGACCGTGAACTCGACATGGCGGTGGTCGGGCGCGGCTTTTTCGTGACCCGCGATCAGACCAACGCCCTCAGCTTCACGCGCGCGGGCGCCTTCGGCACGAACGCCGACGGCTTCATCGTCACCAGCGAGGGGCTGTTCCTGCAGGGCTTTCCGGTCGACGCCAACGGCAACGCCACGGCGACCAGCCTCAACTCCTCGATCCCGCTGCAGATCCCGGACACCTTCGGCACGCCGGTGGCCACCAGCGACATCCGCCTCGGGCTGAACCTCCCCTCGTCTGCGCCCGACCTCGTCGTCGGCGCGTTCGACCCGGCGGACCCACGCACCTACAGCAACACGACCTCGGTCACCGCCTACGACACGCTGGGTAACTCGCACGTCGCCACCGTCTACTACATCAAGACCGACAGCGCGACCAACACCTGGGAGACCCGCTCCTTTCTCGACGGCACTGCGCTGGTGCCGACGGGCGCGGAGACCCTGCAGTTCGACACCGCCGGGCAACTCGTCAACCCGGCCAACGGCATCGTTGCCTACAACGCCGCGGCGTTGACCAACGGCGCGGCGCCGATGTCGATCCAGTTCGACTACTCCGCGGGCACGTCGCAGTACTCCGCGGCGTTCGCGGTCACCGGCCTCGAGCAGGACGGCAATACGACCGGGCGCCTGTCGAGCCTCGATTTCAGCGAGACGGGCGTGCTGCGCGCGAACTACACCAACGGCACGACGCTGCCGGTCGGCAAGGTGGCGCTGGCGGATTTTCGCAACGAACAGGGCCTGCGCCAGGTCGGCAGCACCGCCTGGACGGAGACCTCGCTGTCGGGCGAGCCCATCGTGGGCGAATCGGGCACCGGGCGCTTCGGCACCATCGAGGGCGGGTCGCTCGAGTCCTCCAACGTCGAACTGACAGTCGAACTCGTCAATCTGATCACGGCGCAACGGAACTTCCAGGCCAATGCCAAGGCCATCGAGGCGTCGAACACGATCACCCAGACCATCGTGAACATCTGAGCGTCGCTGCGCGCCCGCCTGATCGCCTGCACTGAGAGCCAAACGCCATGGACCACATGCTGTACCTATCCATGAACGGTGCCGAGAACATCCTGCTCGCGCAGCAGAACAACTCGCACAACCTGGCGAACGCCAACACGCCGGGGTTCAAGGCCGACCTGCAGGCGTTTCGCGACCTGCCGGTGTACGGCGCCGGCTACGCTTCGCGCGCCTACAGCGAAACCAGCGGCTACGGTCACGACTACCGCTCGGGCAGCCTGCAGCACACCGGGCGCGATCTCGACGTGGCGATCTCGGGCGAGGGCTGGATCGCGGTGCAGGCGAACGACGGCACCGAGGCCTACTCGCGCCGGGGAGACCTGCGAATCGATCCCAACGGCCTGCTCACCGACGGCGCCGGGCGCCCGGTGCTGGGCAACGCCGGCCCGATCGCCGTCCCGCCCAACGAGACGCTGGTGGTCGGGCGCGACGGCACCATCAGCATCCGCCCGCTCGGCCAGGCCGCCGCCACGCTCGCCAACGTGGATCGCATCCGCCTGGTCAACCCGCCGCTCGCCTCTCTCAGCAAGGGCGAGGACGGGTTGTTCCGGCTGCCCGAGGGCGCGCTGGCGCAACCCGATGCCGCCGTGACGCTCGCCAGCGGGACGCTCGAGGCGAGCAATGTCAACAGCGTCGACGCACTGGTCAACATGATCGAGTTCGCGCGCGCTTTCGAAGCCCAGATCAAGCTGCTCGAGGTGGCCAAGGCCACCGACGAGAGTTCCGCCTCGCTGATGCGCCTGAGCTAGGCGCCAGGGCAACCGTGAGCAACTACGAGGACAACAAGCCATGAACCCAGCATTGTGGGTCGCCAAGACCGGCCTCGATGCGCAGCAGTCGCGCATGTCGGTCATCTCCAACAACCTCGCCAACGTCAATACGACCGGTTTCAAGCGCGATCGGGCGGTGTTCGAAGACCTGATGTACCAGACGGTTCGCCAACCCGGCGGGCAGACGTCCCAGGACACGGTGCTGCCGAGCGGTCTTTCGCTCGGCACCGGCGTGCGCCTGGTGGCGACCGAGAAACTGCACACCCAGGGCAACGTGGTGCAGACCGAGAACGCCATGGACCTCGCCATCACCGGGCGCGGGTTCCTGCAGGTCGCGCTGCCCGACGGCAGCGTCGCCTACACGCGCGACGGCAGCTTCAACATCGACCCGCAAGGCCAGATCGTGACCTCCAGCGGCTACGTCGTGCAGCCCGCGGTGACCATCCCGGCCGGCGCGCAGTCGGTCACCGTCGGCAACGACGGCACCATCAGCGTGTTGATGCAGAGCGCCAGCGCGCCCACCCAGGTAGGCAGCCTGCAGCTCACCGACTTCATCAACCCGGTGGGCCTGCAGGCCATCGGCGAGAACCTCTACCAGGAAACCGCGGCCAGCGGCCCCGCCCAGTCCGGCACGCCGGGGCTCAACGGGCTCGGCCAGCTCCGGCAGGGGTCGCTGGAGACCTCGAACGTGAACGTGGTCGAGGAGATGATCGGCATGATCGAGAGCCAGCGCGCCTACGAGATGAACTCGCGTGCCATCTCGACCACCGACGACATGTTGCAGTACCTGACCAACAACGTCTGAGCGGAGTCCCGACCGTGCCCGATTGCAAACCGCGCCTGGCCCTTGCGCTGCTGCTGCCGCTCGCCGCCTGCAGCCACATCCCGATGGTCGAACCGGACCCGAGCTTCGCGATCGTCGAGCCGCCGCCGCTGCCGGCGCCCGGGGTAGTGAGCCGCGGTTCGCTGTTCGCCGGCTCGAGTATCAACCTGTTCGAGGACCGCACCGCGCTCGGGATCGGGGACATCCTCACCATCACCCTCAGCGAAAACACGGCCGCCAGCATCTCGGCTTCCACCTCGACGCAGAAGGACGACAGCATGAACCTCGGCGCGCCGACGCTGTTCGGCCGCGGTGTGACCCTCGAAGGCACCAACATCCTCGAGAACTCCAGCGACGCCGAGCGCAGCTTCACCGGCTCCGGCGACAGCACCCAGAGCAACAGCCTGACCGGCTCGATCACCGTCACCGTGGCGCACGTCTACCACAACGGCAACCTCGCGGTGCGCGGCGAGAAGATCATCGGCATCAACCAGGGCGCGGAATACGTGCGTATCAGCGGCGTGGTGCGCCAGCAGGACGTGCGACCGGACAATACCGTGCTGTCGTCGAAGGTCGCCAACGCCCAGATCTACTACGGCGGCGGCGGGGCGCTCGCGGACGCCAACCGCAAGGGCTGGCTGGCGCGTTTCTTCAACAGCGAATACTGGCCGTTCTGACGCGCCCCCGGGGAGACAAGCAATGACGAAGACACTCATGCGCACCGTGACGGCCGCCCTTGGCGTGGCGGCCGGTGTGCTGCTGGGGGTGGTGCTAAGCACGAGCGCGCACGCCGAACGGATCAAGGACCTGGCCGGGATCGCCGGCGTGCGCAGCAACCAGTTGGTGGGCTACGGGCTGGTGGTCGGGCTCGACGGCACCGGCGACCAGGTGACCCAGACGCCGTTCACCGTGCAAAGCCTCAAGGCCATGTTGTCGCGTTACGGCGTGACCATCCCCCCGGACGTGAACCCGCAGGTGAAAAACGTTGCCGCGGTCACCGTCCACGCCGACCTGCCGGCGTTCGCCAAGCCCGGGCAGGCCATCGACATCACCGTATCGTCGCTCGGCAACGCCAAGAGCCTGCGTGGCGGCAGCCTGCTGATGACGCCGCTGCGCGGCATCGACGGGCAGGTCTACGCCATCGCGCAGGGCAATTTGGTGGTCGGCGGTTTCGGCGTCGCCGGCGGCGACGGTTCGAGCGTGACGGTGAACGTGCCGAGCGTCGGGCGCATACCCAACGGTGCGACGGTGGAGCGCGAGGTCGCCAACCCGTTTGCGCAGGGCGAGTCGATCGTGTTCAACCTGCACACCTCCGACTTCACCACCGCCCGCCGTCTCGCCGACACCATCAACCAGGCGGTCGGCCCCGGCACCGCACAGCCGGTGGACGCGACCTCGATCCGCGTCAGCGCGCCGCGCGATGCGTCTCAGCGTGTCGGCTTCGTCGCTTTTCTGGAAGGCCTGGAGGTCGAACCGGGCAGCGCCTCGGCGCGGGTGATCGTCAACTCGCGCACCGGCACCATCGTCATCGGCAGCCACGTGCGCGTGAAACCCGCCGCCGTCACCCACGGCAGCCTCACCGTCAGCATCACCGCCAACCCGCTGGTCAGCCAGCCGGAGCCGCTCTCGGAGGGTCAGACCGAGGTCGTGCCGCGCGACGACATCGAGGTCACCCAGGAGAACAACCGCATGTTCCTTTTCGACGCCGGCGTGACACTGCGTGAGATCGTGCAGGCGGTGAACCAGGTCGGCGCCGCCCCCGGCGACCTGGTCGCGATTCTCGAAGCCCTGAAACAGGTCGGCGCGCTCAGCGCCCAACTCATCGTCATCTGAGTGGTTCGATCATGATAGTCAGCGACGGTTTCTACTACGACGCCCAGACCCTGCACGCGACGGCCTCTGACAACGAGCGTCAGGATTCCCTCGAGCAGGCCGCCGGGCAGTTCGAGGCGCTGTTCGTCAACATGCTGCTGAAGCAGATGCGCGAGGCGGGACCCGGCGAGACGTTGTTCGGCTCCGAGCAACAGGCCATGTTCCAGGAGCTGTTCGATGCGCAGATCGCCCAGCGCATCGGCGATGGCGCCGGGCTCGGCGTGGCCGACCTGCTGGTCCGCCAGCTGGGCGGCTCGCTCGCCGCGCCCGCGACGGGGCAGTCGGCCCTGGCAGCCGCACCGCTGGCGCCCCTCGTGCCGCCTGCCGCGCTGCCCACGGCCGCCGCCGCGCCGCTGGTCGATCCGCACGCCGGGATACCAATGCCGGCGCTGGCTGAGGCGCCGGTGCTGCCGGCGTTCGCCGAGCCCGTTGCGGGCGCCAGGTCGGCCGTGGCGAGTGCACCGCCACCGGGCCTTGGCCACGCCGGCACACGGGCCGATTGGTCGACGCCCGAGGCGTTCATCGAGGATATCTCGCCGCATGCCGAAAAGGCCGCGCAGGCACTCGGCGTGCCGAGCGAGATCGTGCTCGCCCAGGCGGCGCTGGAGACCGGCTGGGGCGCCAGCCTGCCGCAGTTTGCCGACGGGCGCAGCAGCTTCAACCTGTTCGGGATCAAGGCCGATGCACGCTGGTCCGGTGAGCGCGTCTCCCGCGAGACCCTCGAGTTCAGCGGCGGGGCGGTACGGCGCGAGCGCGCCGATTTCCGCGCCTACCCGTCCCTGCAGGCGGGTTTCGAGGACTACGCGGCGTTCCTGCAGAGCAACCCGCGCTACGCCGAGGCGCTTGCCGTGGCCGGCGACGGCCCGGCGTTTGCGCGCGCGTTGCAGAAAGCCGGCTACGCGACCGATCCGCGCTATGCCGAGAAGATCCTGCGGGTTGCCGGGACGGTGCGCGCCAGCGTGGCGCAGGCCGGTGCCGCCGACGCCGGCGGCTCGGGGGGCTCGGCTAAAGATGCCGGGCGCCATGCCGCTTGAGTAGTCCATGAGCAGTCGACTCATCAGTTACGGGTGGCCGCGCGGGGCACCGGGCCGCGCCCGGCGGCGCGTGCGTTAGGGCGATGGCCGACATCTCGTCAAACGCGCTGAGCGGGCTGCTCGCGCAGCAGCGCGCGCTCGCCACGGTCGGGCAGAACATCGCCAACGCGACCACCGAGGGCTACACGCGCCAGCGCATCGAGCTGAGCGCGCGCCCGCCCGTCGGGCGCCTGGGGCCGGGCAACGGGGTCGAGGTGGCTACGGTTCGCCGCCAGTACGATGCCTTCCTGACCTCGCAGCTGCGCGAGACGCGAAGCCTCCAGCAGCAGCTGGAGACCTTCAACTTCCAGGCCGGCTTGCTCGACGACGTGCTGGCGGACCCGCAGGGCGGCATCACGCCGGCCTTGCAGGCGTTCTACTCGGCGGTGCAGGAACTCAGCGACGACCCCGCATCGGGTTCGGCGCGCGTGGCGCTGCTGAACGAGGGCGAGGCGCTGGTCTCGCGCTTTCACTACCTGGAATCGCGCATGCGCGACCAGGCGCGTTTCGGCAACCAGCGCATCGAGGACCAGGTCAACGAGATCAACGCCCTGGCGAGCAGCCTGGTGGACATCAATATCCGAATTCAAGGCGCCACGGGCGGAGCGCCGGCCGAGCTGCTGGACCAGCGCGACCAGGCGTTGCTGGCGTTGTCCGAGCACGTCGCTGTGTCGACCATCGAGAACGCCAACGGCATGCTCAGCGTGTTCATCGGCACCGGCCAGAGCCTGGTCGACAACGCCAACGCCTTCACGCTCGGTACGGCCCAGGACCCGCGCGACGCGACGCAGCTGCGGGTGGTCTACAACGGCGCCAATGGCACCGGCGACATCACCGACAACATCACCGGCGGCGAACTCGGCGGAATGCTGGACTACCAGCGCACGCTGCTGCCCGAGGCGCGCAACAGCCTCGGGCGCGTCGCGCTGGCGATCGCCGAGACCTTCAACGACCAGCACCGCGAGGGCATGGACCTGAGCGGCGCGCTCGGCGGCGATTTCTTCACCACGGCCGCCCCGCAGGTAGCGGTGAACGCCAACAACACGGGCGCGGCGACCGTGACCGGCCTGCTGACCGACATCTCTAGCGTGACCGTGCAGGACTACGAGCTGACGTTCGACGGTGCGAACTTCACGCTGGCACGTGAGGACGGCGCGAGCAGTGTCACTGCCGCCGGCCCGACCCTGACGCTCGACGGGTTCAGCCTGACCGTGGCCGGTGCGGCGGCCGCCGGCGACAGCTTCCTCGTACGCCCGGCCCGCGCCGCCGCCCAGGCGATAGGCGTGGCGGTGAGCGACCCGAACGCGATCGCCGCGGCAGTCCCTGTGCGCACCGAGGCCGCGTTGGGCAACACGGGCAGCGGCGCGATCAGCGCCGGCGAGGTCCTGGACGTGACCGACGCGAACCTGCTCGACACGGTGCAGGTACGTTTCAACTCGGGCACGGACTTCGACCTGCTGGACGCCAACGGCGCGGTGCTGGCCGCGGCGCAGCCGTACACCCCTGGCGCCGATATCGATTTCAACGGCTGGCGCGTCGACATCCAGGGTGCGCCCCGGGCCGGCGACACGTTCACCGTGCGCAGCAACCAGGGCGGGATAGCGGACAACCGCAACATGCTGCTGCTCGGCGACCTGCAGAGCAGCGGGATACTCGACGGCGGCAGCAGCACATACCAGGAGGCTTACTCGACCATGGTCGGCAGCGTCGGCGCCCAGACCCGCCAGGCACGGGTCAACGCCGATGCCCAGCAGGTGCTCTTCGACAGCGTGCAGGCCCGCCGCGACAGCCTCTCGGGCGTGAACCTCGACGAGGAAGCGGCGTACCTCATCTTCCATCAGCAGGCCTACCAGGCGTCGGCGCGCGCCATTGCGACCGCCGACACCGTGTTCCAGGCCCTGCTGAGCGCGGTCTGACAGCATGGTGCTGCGCGTCTCCACCGGCCAGATGTTTCAGCACAGCCTGCAGCAGATGCAGCTGCGCCAGGTGGAGGCCAACGACCTGGTACGCAAGATCTCCTCGGGACGCGCCTACCTGCGCCCTTCGGAGAACCCTTTCGTCGCCGCCCGCGCCCTCGAGCTCGAACAGGTCGTGTCGCGCACCGGGCAGTTCCAGGAGAACACGGTGCTGGCCGAGGCGCGCCTGGGGCTCGAGGAGACCATCCTCACCGACGTCACCCGGTTGCTGCAACGCAGCTTCGACCTGGCGGTGCAGGCCAACAACGGCTCGCTGGGCGACGAGGACCGCCAGGCCATCGCCAACGAAGTCCGCGAGCGCTTCACCGAGCTGCTGCAGCTCGGCAACACGGTCGACGCCAATGGCGACTACCTGTTCGCGGGGTTCAGCGGCGACACCACGACCTTGAACGCACGCCGGATCGGCAATCAGGACTTCGTCGACTACCAGGGCGACCAGGGGCGGCGCCTCGTGGCCATCGGCGAGTCGCGGCAGATCGCCGACGGGGACAACGGCGCCGAGGTCTTCTTCCGCGTGCCCAGCAACTCGGCGCTGTGGACCGCGACGGCCGCGGCCAATACCGGCAGCGGCGAGGCTGCGCCGGCCTACGTCTTCGACCCGACGCTCGCAACGGGCGACACGTACCGTATCCAGTTCAACGCCGGCGGCACCTACGACGTGGTCAACGAGACCGACGCGGTCAACGTCGCGGTCGGGGTGGCCTACGTGGACGGCGCGGACATCGAGTTCGACGGCCTGCGCACAGCCATCACGGGCGCCCCGGCGGTAGGTGACGTCTGGCGCGTGCGCAGCGCCGCGAACCAGGACATTTTCACCACGCTGAACAAGTTCGTCGCAACGCTCGAGTCGAGCGGCGGCACGCCCGCCGAGCAGGCGCGCATCTCGGCGGCGCTCGGTCAGAGCATCGACGACCTCGACGGCGCCATCGAGCATATCGCCACGCAGCGCACCGATATCGGCGGGCGCCTGAACGCGCTCGCCGCCCAGCGCGACGAGAACGACGCCTACGTCCTGCAGACCCAGGCGACGCTTTCCGACCTGCGCGACCTCGACTTCGCCGAGGCCATCGGGCGTCTCGAGCAGACCGTGCTGGCGCTGGAGGCCGCGCAGCGCTCGTTCGCGCGCGTCCAGAATCTGTCGCTGTTCAATTTCCTTGGCTAAGCGCCTGTTTTCATTCTGCGACAGCCGTCGCATCGCTTTCTCCCCGGCGCCTAAAGTTTCCCCTGCCTGCGTCGCTATCCCTCCTAAGATCGCGATTTGTTTCGCTATCAATCGGCCGTCACCGACCTGGCACGGCAAGTGACGACACAGACTGGAGACTTGGATAAATGGCTCAGGTAATCAACACCAACATCATGTCGCTGAACGCTCAGCGCAACTTGAACAAATCTCAGCTCGACATGACGCAGGCGTTGCAGCGGTTGTCGTCGGGCCTCAGGATCAACAGCGCCAAGGACGACGCTGCGGGGCTCGCGATCGCTACGCGCATGACGACTCAGATCGGCGGCCTCTCGGTCGCGATGCGAAACGCCAACGACGGCATTTCCATCGCGCAGACGGCGGAAGGCACCATGTCGGAGATGACCACGGCGCTCAACCGCATGCACGACCTGGCGGTGCAGGCGGCGAGCTACAACGCGAACGCCGATCGCCAGTCGCTGAACAACGAGGTCAGCCAGTTCCAGCAGGAACTGAGCCGCATCGTGGCGCAGACCCGTTACAACGGCCTGCAGCTGCTGACCGGTAACTTCAGCGCCGACATCCAGGTCGGTTCGGTGGTCGGTGAGACCATCAACATCGCCGTGTCCGACCTCTCGCCCACGTCCATGGGCGTGGCGACCAACTACTCGACCATCACCGGTCTGGCCGACGCCGCGCTGGCCACCCGCCTGCGCTACCAGCACGTCACCGACCTGGACACCGCCGACACCATCAACGGCATCGCGGTGGGCACGACGGTGGCCGCCAACTCGAACTCCTCGGGCAAGATCACGGCGATCAACTCGGGGACCTCGGCGCACGGTGTGTCGGCCTTCAACTACGGCAACTCGGCGGTCGGCGCCACCGACGTCACCGACGCCAACCTCGCGGCCACCGCGGTGGGGGCGGGCGAGCTGGTGATCAACGGCACCCAGATCGGCGCGGCCACCGGGTTGACGGCACTGGCTGCGGCGATCAACACGCAGACCTCCACCCACGGCGTGACCGCCGCGGTGGAGGCCGGCACCGCCAACGCCGACGACAACCGCCTGGTGCTGTTCAACACCGGCGGCGCCGCCATCGAGGTCACGGTCAACTCGGCCAACGCCGCCACCGTGACCGGCTTCGCGTCGGGCTCGACGAGCGTCGGCGCGGCGGCCAACGGCCTGATCGTGCTGAACCAGGACCTGACCCAGACCACGGTCACCCTGAACGATGCCAGCGCGGCTAACGCCATGGGTGGTGTCAACGGCGCCGCGGGTGTCGCGACGACCTATACCCTGGTCGACCAGTCGGTGTCGTCGCAGAACGTCAACACCGCCGCGAGCGCGAACCTGGCGATGCTGGCCTTCGAGGCGGCGCTCGACGAGATCAACGACAACCGCTCGATCCTGGGTGCGAAGATGAATCGTATGGATTCCCTGATTCGCAACCTGGACAACGTGCGCGAGAACATCTCCTCCGCCCGCTCGCGGATCCAGGATGCGGACTTCGCTGCCGAAACGGCAGCCCTGACCCGCGCCCAGATCCTGCAGCAGGCCGGCGTGGCGATGGTGTCGCAGGCCAACGCCCTCCCGCAGACAGTGTTGTCGCTGCTGCAGTAATCCGAGGGTAGAGAACGGTAACCGCGCCCCGGTACTGGCCGCCGGGGCGCAGTTTCCAAACCGAGATCAAAGCGATGGTTCAAGATATTGCCAATCACGCATTTCGCCCCGGCCAGACCGCTGCCCAGGCAGCCAAACCGACCGGCGATGCGCAACACGCCAGCACCGCGAAACCCGCGAACGAGGCCGAGACCCAACGGGCCGAGAAGCAGGAAGCGGCCGAGCAGGCGCGCGAAGTACCGAAGGCCAGCCTGAACGAGCTCGTGGCCAAGCTGAACGAGCGCATGCAGGACATCCGGCGCGAGCTGCAGTTCAGTGTCGACGACGACACCGGCAAGGTGGTGATCAAGGTGCTGAACGCCGAGACCGAAGAGGTCGTGCGCCAGATACCTCCCGAGGAGGTACTCTCGCTGGCGGCCAACCTCGAGGCCAACGGCGGATCGCTGCTGGTCGACGCGACCGCCTGACCCGGACCGCGAGCGAAGCCCAGGCGCATGTTGAGTTCACCCGGAATCGGCTCTGGGCTCGACGTCAACGGCATCGTCTCCCAGCTGATGGTGCTGGAGCAGCGCCCGTTGGTGCGCCTGCAACTCGAGCAGGAGAGCGTCCAGGTCCAGATCAGCGCGCTCGGCCAGTTCAAGACCGACCTCGGCACGCTGAAGCAGGCCGCGGAGAAGCTAGCCGACGCCGGCACGTACGACGTGTTCAACGCGGCGAGCTCCAACGAATCGGTGCTCACCGGCTCGGCGAGCGCCACGGCGGCCCCGGCCAGCCACAGCATCACCGTGACGCAGCTCGCCCAGCGTCACCGCCTGGCGTCGGGCAGCTTCACCGACCCCGCGACCGAGGTCGGCAACGGGACGCTGAACATCAGCGTCGGCGCGGAGCAGTTCTCGCTCGCCATCGACCCCTCGGCGCAGACGTTGAACGACATCCGCGATGCGATCAACGCGGCGGGCGACAACACCGGCGTCACCGCCAGCATCATCAACGTCACCGGCGGCAGCCGGCTGGTGCTGACGGCCAACGACACGGGCCTCAGCAACGCCATCGAAGTGACCGTGACCGGCGACGGCGACGGCAACGACGCGGACAACGCGGGGCTCTCGGCGCTGGTCTACGAAGCGGCCGGCACGCAGAACCTGAGCCAGCTCGATGCGGCCCTGGACGCGACGTTCACGGTCGACGGCTTTGCCGCCACCAGCGCCTCCAACGTCGTCTCCGGCGTGATCGAGGGCGTCAGCTTCGAGCTGTTCGACGCCGACCCCGGCGGCCTGACGGCGACGCTCACCGTGTCTCGCGACACCGAGTCCATCACCGGCGTGCTGGGCGAGCTGGCGGGCTCCTGGAACGGGCTGCTCGGCAGCATGAAGCGCCTCGGCGCCAGCGAGCTGCGCGGCGAGAGCATGTTCATCGACATCGAGCGCCAGGTGCGCAACCTGTTCGCGAGCAACGCGGAGCTCGGCGGCGCGCTGAACGTGGCGCTGGACGCCGGTTTCGACTTCGACGGCGACGGCTTCGTGAGTTTCGAGGACTCCGACGTCACCGCGCTGCTGAAAACCGATTTCAGCGACGTGGTCACGTTCTTCAGCGACAGCGAGGCGGGGTTCGCCACCCGGCTCGAGACGATGCTCGAGGCCTACGTCCAGACCGGCGGCGTGATCGACTCGCGCAACGACAACCTGAGCACCCGCTCGCGCGACCTCGGCAAGCGCATGGAGAACATGCAGTTCCGCCTCGGGATCATCGAGTCGCGCCTGCTCGACCAGTTCGGCGCCCTCGACGGGCTAGTCGCGAGCCTGCAGACCACCAGTTCCTTCTTGAGCCAGCAACTCGCCTCCCTGCCCGGGGCGAGCAGCAGTTAACCTTGTCGGAGACTCACCCAATGAGCACCCCCAACCCCGCCATGCGGGCGTATAACGAAATCGGTGTCTACAGCGGGGTGGCCTACGCCGATCCGCACCAGTTGATCAGCATGCTCATGGTCGGCGCGCTCGATCGCATCACCCGCGCCAAGGGCGCGCTGCAGTCGGGCCAGACGGCGCTCAAGGGCGAGTCCGTCGGCGCCGCGATCACCATCGTCGGGGGCCTCAAGGGCTGCCTCGACATGGAGGCGGGCGACGAGTTGTCCAACAACCTCGCCGACCTCTACGACTACATGATCCGCCGCCTGCTCGAGGCCAATGCCGGCAACGACGAGGCCCTGCTGGACGAGGTGGCCAGCCTGCTGCGCGAGATCAAGCTCGCCTGGGAGGCGATCCCCGAGTCCGCCAAGCAGGCCCACGTGCGGCCCCGCAGCGGCGGCCCCGACGCCCCCGAGTGAGCACCCGCGCCACCCTGCTCGCGGAGGCACGCGCCCTGGCCGATGCCGCCGAGCAGGCGGTCGGGGAGGGCGACTGGGAGGCGGCGACGCTCTGCTCCAACCAGTTGCGCGACACGCTCGAGACCCTGTTCGCAGCCAACGCCGCGCTCGGCGGCGCGGACATCGCCGCCCTGCACGAGTTACAAGCGCGCACCGCGGCGCTCGCCGCTCGCAGCCTGGAGCAACGCCAGCGCCATACCGGTGACCTGCTGGAGTTCCGGGCCCGGGGCCGGGCGGCGCGCAGCTACGAGCGCCACCGCTGAGGGGCGCCACGCCCCATCCCCGCCCCGCGCCCGCCGCCATGGGCGCTCTGCCCACCACCGGGCCCGCCAGCCGGCGTCGCCGCGCTCGCGAAAAGCGCACATTCCCGCCCGATTGGGTTTGATTTCCAACCCCGATTGGCTACTATTGCTCGCTTCGCAGACGCCGCCGGAAATCTGGCGGCCGGCACCTGGCACTATCCTCATGACGCGCAATGCCTGATTCGCCCAAGCAGATTCTGGT
>JBFJWO010000060.1:0-14309 GCA_041623575.1 Gammaproteobacteria bacterium | reverse complement strand
GCTGGACCTGCGGATCATCCTGCAGACCGCGATCACGTTCTTCCGCCAGCCGAACGCCTACTGAAGGGCGGGCCGGGGCGGGCCGGGGCGCGCCGCGCTCAGCCGGTGTAGTAGTCGTTCAAGCGGCCGTAGTAGGCACCCGAATCGCCGTAGCCGTAGCCGGCGTACTTGCGTACGTCCACCGCACTCATCAGCACGCCCGCCGGGGTGCCGCCGGCATCGACGATACGCCGTAGCGACAGGCTCACGGCTTCGCGACGGGTCTTGGCCCAGCGCACGACGAAGACCGTGGCGTCGACGCGCGCGCCGACGATCAGGGCATCGGCTACGGCCAGCACGGGCGGCGAGTCCACGATCACCCGATCGTAGCGTTCGCGCACGTCGTCCAGCAACGCCTGCATGCCCGCGCCGCCGAGCGCGTCGCCCGGTTTCGCCGAAGCCTTGCCGGCCTGCAGGATATGCAGGCCGGTGGCCTCGTCGACCCACAGCACCTCGTTCAGCGCCACCTCGCCGACCAGCAGGTTCATCAGCCCCGGCCCCTTGCGCATGCGAAACGCGCGGGTGGCCCCGGGTATGCGGCTGTCGGCATCGATGAGCAGGGTCTTCTGCCCGGCCAGCGCGCAGGAACGCGCCAGGCACACCGCGACGGTGGTCTTGCCCTCTTTCGGCAAGGCCGAGGTGATCAGGATGCTGTGCGGCGCCGGGCGTTCACGTGCCAGCCCGAGGCTCCAGCGCAAGGTATTGATGGACTCGGCGAACGCCGAGCGGGGCTGTACCAGCAGGTAGTCCCAGGGTCGCTTGCGCGCGCGCCCGAACCCGCGCAGCAAGGGCACGAACCCGAGCGCCGGCACGCCGGTAAGGTGCTCGACCTGCTCGCCGCTGCGCAGGCCCTGATCGAAATGCTCGCGCACGAACACCAGCAACAGGCCGAGCAGGGCGCCGGCGGCAAGCGCCAGCGCGAGGATCGGCTTGGTGGCCGGGAACGAGGGGCGCACCGGAACGTCCGCGCGCGAGATGATGCGGGCATCGGCTCGCTGCAGCTCGCCGTCGGCCTGGGTGCTGGTTTCTTTCAGCCGAGCCAGGAAGGTGCTGAGCAACAGCCGGTTGGCCTCCGCTTCGCGTTCGAGCGCCTGCAACCTCACCTCGTCGCGGTTGGCCTGTGCCAGGCTGCCCTGCAGCTCGTCGACGCTGGCCTGCAGCGACTCCTGGCGCGCGCGGGCGATCGCCACCTCGTTCTCGAGGCCGCGGGTGATCTTCCCGATCTCGGCGCGGATCTTGGACTGCAGGCTGGCGACCTCGGCCTGCAGGTTGACCATTCTCGGGTGCAGGCGACCGAGCTCGCCGGACAACTCGGCAACCCGGCGCTGCAGGCCGGCCTCCTGCGAGCGCAGCGACTGGATCAGCTCGGAGTTCAACACCTCCCCGGCCGATTCGATGCCGCCGGGCGAGTTCAGCAGCTCGCGGGTCTGCGCGAGCCGGGCGCCGGCCTCGGCACTCACCGCCTTGGCAAGGATCAACTGGGTGTTGAGCTCGGTGAACTGCTGGGCGATCAGGGTGCCCTCGTTGCCGCGCAGTAGCCGCGAGCGCTGGCGGAAGCGCGCGACCTCGGTATCGGCGGCCTCGACTTTCTCCCGCAACTCCTCGACCCGCGCATCCAGCCACGCCGTCGCCTCCGCGTTGGCCGCGCGCTTGACGGCAAGCTGATCGGCGACGTACAGATCGGCGACGGTGTTCGCCACCTCGGCCGCCTTGGCCGCCTCCTCGGAGGTGAACTCCACGGCGATCACCCGCGAGCCCTTGACCTGGGACACATCGAGGCGACTCAGGAACTTGTCGACGAGGCGGGTGCGCGTGGTGGCGGGATCGCTCGCCGGCGACTCGTCCCCGCCCGGCGGGCCTCGCCCGAGCAGCTCGCCCAGCAGGGCACGCGCTTCGGACACGAGCGAGTCGATTCGCGCGGACCAGCCACCGGCGGCGGCGCTCAGCGGACGCGGCCCGGCAGCGCCGTTGAATTCCCGGTCGCGGTCGAGCCCCAGCGCGTTGACGGCCCGCCAGGCCATGTCCCGCGAGCGCAGCAACTGCACCTCGCCGCCGAGCGTCTCGGCATCGCCCGACAAGCCGGCGACCACCTCGTTGAACTCCACCACGTTGAGCGAGTCCCCGGCCACGGCGATGAGCGTGGTCGCCGTGTAGCGCGGCGTCACCATCTGCAGGGCAGCGGCGGCTGCCCCCGCCACCACGACCACGGTCGCGAGCAACAGGCCCTTGCGCCGCCACACCGTGGCGACGATCTCGCGCAGCGAGAATCCCTCGGGCACCAGCGGCTGCGCGGGTGACCTGAGCGACGGCTCGACGACGGCAGGGTCGGCGTCGGTCATGACCGGGCGTTTCCAGCCATCAGAAGAACCGCTCCGGTACCTCGATGACGTCCCCCGGCAGCACCACCGTGTGCGGTGTCGCGTGCTCATCGCCCGTGTCATCGACGACGCGTGCACGGGTGATGGTCACCGCGTCCTTCTTGGCCCGGTAGGTGTAACCACCCGCCAGGGCCACCGCCTCGATCACGGTCAAGCCGTTGACATAGGGGTAGCTGCCGGGGTTCTTGATCTCGCCGACGATGTAGAAGGGGCGATAGTTGAGGACTTCCACGCTGACGCGCGGGTTGATCAGGTAGTCGGGCCTGAGCTTGGCGGTGATCGCCGCTTCGAGCTGCTGCACGGTCAGGCCCTGCGCGGGCACCAGCTGGATAAGCGGCAGCGACAAGCGCCCCGCGCCGTCGACCACGAAGTCGCCCGACAGGTCGGCGTGGCCGTAAACGAGGACGCGCACGCGATCGCCAGCGCCGAGCCGGTAGTCCACCGTCGACTGCTGGGCGCCGGCCACCGCCGCGAGTGCGAGGACTCCCGCCACGACGTGCGCCATGCGCGACCTCGTGGCGGTGGATGCTCGAAACAAGACGCTCACTCCCCCTGACAACGCGCGAGCCGCCGGGCACGTCCATGGCCCGCCCCGCGCCGGGGTAACGAGGCCGCTCAACGCCGCCCGCAGGCAGCGCAAGCCTCGACCGAACCGCTCCGGCACGCGCATCACAGCTGAACGGTGAGAGCGAGGCTGGCGCGCGTGCGCTTGAACTCGCTGGCCGCGGCGGTGTTCGATTCGCGCTCGTCGTAGCGGTAGCGCAGCGCCAGCTGGAAGTGGCGGTTCATCAGGTAACG
Organism: Gammaproteobacteria bacterium; assembly: GCA_041623575.1. GTDB lineage: Bacteria > Pseudomonadota > Gammaproteobacteria > JAHELT01 > JAHELT01 > JAHELT01. Next base: position 11,094 of record JBFJWO010000060.1, on the reverse strand, counting down.
GGCGCCGAGCTCGAGGGCGTCGTAGCGGTCTTCGCGGGCTTCCCCCCGGTAGCTCTCGTCGACCGTCGACAGGCTCGCCTGCAACAGCAGGTTGCGCAGCAACTCGTGATCGACCACCAGGCCGAGGCCGGTGGCGAACACGCCCGAGGCCCCCGGCGAGACCGTCTCGCGGATGTCCTGGAACACCGTGGCGGTGACCGTGGTCAACGCCGTAGGCAACCAGCTCAGGTTGGCGCCGCCGGAAACGCCCTCGATGGTGGTGAGCTTCGGGTCGTCGTAGTCCTGCGCGGCGTAACCGAGAAACAGGTCGCCAAAATAGAGCCCCGCGGGCGGCAGCCGCACCCCGAGCACCAGCTCGTAACCCTCGGAACTGCGCTCGAGCCCGTTGTCGTCCGTGCGGGACTCGTACTCACGTGCGTTGAGGCGCGTGCGCACGAACGCGCGGGGGCCGGCGGCCAGCGTGTAGTCGACCGTCAGCGCGAGGTCGTGCCGGGTGCGGTCGCGATCGTCGTTGTTGATCACCCCGGAACTGCCCTCGACGTCTTCGTAGTCGCTGCGCGACGAGCTCGCGCGCAGCGCGAACGACACGCGGTTGAACCGCTGCTCGTAGCCCGCGAACACGGTGGTGATGTCGATCGGCGTCGGGCTGAAGCCGCGGGCGTCGTCCGGCGAACCGCGCGCCTCGTGAGTGGCCTCCCGCCTCACGCCGGCGGTGAGTTCCTGCTCGCGCGAGACGTCGATACGCCCATCCGCGCTGAGGGCATAGTCCTCGTAGTCCTCCGCGTCGTTGCTCGCGTAGCGGGCAATCCCGGCGTCGGCGTCGACATTGAGCGCGTGGTTGTTCCAGTCCGAGCGCGCCGTCACCGCCGGGGCGAGGAACGTGATCGAGTCCGATTCGGACGCGTCGCGCTGCGCGAACACGTTGTCGTTCCACTCCTGCGAAAGGCGCACGCGCGGATAGACCCGGAAAGCCCCGGCCCTTACGCCCAGCGCGTCGAGTTCCGGGCGGGCGCGCGAGGTGACCGTGTCCAGGGTCTGCGCCTGCACCTGGACGGCGCCGGCGAGCAGGCACGGCACGAACAGCACATGACACATCGCGTGTGCGCGCCGCGCGTACGCGCTGGCGCCCGTGGCCGTCCTCCCGCCCGTTCTCGTTGAATCGCTCACGGGCTGCATTATAGCGAGCGCGCTCGCCCAGTACCCGCCGCGGGCGCGCGTCGGCATTTTTTACAAGTGCTGTCGGGCGGGCCCGGCACGGCGATGCTTTTTGACAATACGCGGCCGCTTGAATACCGTGGCGCGGGTCCCGTTCCTGCGCGCAAGACACCGATCCCCGAGGATACCGCCGGCATGACCCGCCCTGGCCTGTTGATCGCCATCCTGTTGCCGACCTCGCTCGCCTCCGGCATCGCCGCCGGGCAGAGCGGGCAGGCGGGCGAACCGCCGCTCGTGTCGGTGCTCGCCGGGTCCGACACCCGCAGCCTGCGGCGCCTGCGAAGCTACGGCAAGCCGAACCAGACGCGGCTCTGGTACCACAGCCGTGCCGGGCGCTGGGACGGTGTGGTCCCGCGCTACGACGGCTGGTGGGACGGCAGCGACCACTACGTGGTCACCGACCTCGCGGGTGCCGCGACGTTCACCGGGATCGAACTCGAGGACCGCGACTTCGGCCGCCCCGACGTCTTCTGGGACGACGCGGCCGCCATGCTGTACGTGCTCTCCAGCCACCCGGGGCGCAGCGAGTTCTGGCGCCTCGAGAGCGACGCCTCGGGCGCCTACCGCCTGGCGGTCGGTAACCCGGGCGACGGGGTCGGGGTGCCGGGGCTCACCCATCCCGAGGCGCCGCTCGGCGGCAACTCGCCCGCCTCGGTGTACGTCGACCCGGGCGGGACGGTGTGGGCGGCGGTGATGCGCGAGCGCGCGCTGCTGGTGCAGTACTCGAACGACGGCGGGGCCACCTGGCGCGAGCAACCGGTGCTGCTCGACGGCGCTCTCGGCGTCGGCGTCACGGTGTGGTCGCATTTCGTCACCGACGGCGTCGTGCACGTCGGCCTGTTCGCCGGCGAAAACGGGGTGCCGGGCCACGCGAGCGGTTTCCACTACTGGTCCATACGCCAGGGCGCCGATCCGCGCGACCCGGCCAACTGGCGTTCCGACGCCCGGCGCCTGCCGCCGCCCGCCGGGCGCGAGCAGGCGGACGACCACGTAAGTGCCGCGCGCGACGCCGCGGGCAACCTCTATTTCGCGGTGAAGACAGAAAGCGGCGCGCCCGAGGATCCCCTGATCAAGCTGTTCAGGCGCACGCCGGGCGGCGCCTGGGAACAGTTCGCGGTGACCGAGACGCGCGACGTGCCCGAACAGTCGCGCCCGTCGCTGGTCATCGACGAGGATCGCCGAGTGCTGCACGTCTACACCAACGGGGCCGAGATCGTCGGCGACAGGGGCCGCGTCGCCGGGCGCTTAACCGCGCCGCTGGACGCCCCCCAGGCGCTGGCCGGCGCCCGCTTCGAGCCGCTGCTGAGTTCGCCGCAGGTGGTGTTCACCGACGTCATCACCCCCCGCCACGCCACCGACGAGCGCAGCGGCACCCTGGTGCTTGCCCACAACCGCACGGACCATACCGTGTGGTTCGTCTTCCACCCACCGCGCACGGCGCCGGCAAGCGCCGATGAGTAGCGACGGCGAGAGCGTCGAGTTCAGCGTGCACGGCGTCGTCGGCGTGCGATTCGAGAACGCCTCGCCCGCCGACCAGCGCAACGTGGTCGCGCCCCTGCGACTCGCCGCGCATCCCCTGCAGGGGACGCCCGATATCACGGTCCGGTTCGAGCCGGCGATCGAGACCGGCACGCTCGCGCTGCTCGGCCATCACACCCTGGCCCACGATGCGCACTCGATGTATCTGATGGGCAAGGCCAGCAACGAGATCGAGGCCAGCATCCCCTTCGATCGGATCGGCGGGGCGTGCAACCTGGTCTGCCGTTCCGGACTGACCACGGTGCCGCTGCTGGCCGATATCGTCATGCTGACCTTCGCCTGCAAGGGCTACGTGCACCTGCACGCCTCGGCGTTTGCCTTGAACGGCGAGGCCGTGATCCTCGCCGGCTGGTCGAACGGCGGCAAGACGGACGCGTTGCTGGCGTTCGCCGAGCACGGCGCCGACTACCTGGGTGACGAGATACTGATGCTCTCGCCCGACGGCCAACGCCTGCTCGGCATCCCCATCCCGCTGACGGTGTGGGACTGGCAACTGGCGCAGATCCCTTCCTACCTGCACGCGATACGGGTGCCACGGTTGCGGATCGGGGTCATTCGTGCACTGGATCGGCTGTATCGCCGCCTGCACCCGACACGTCTGGGCGCGAGCGCACCGTTGCGGGTTCTCGACAAGGCGCTGCCGTCGCTGCGCGCACAGCTCAAATCGGGCCTGCCCGCGCGCGCGCTGGTGAAGCACGACATCGCCGGGCCCGGCCCGGTGCCGCGGCGCCTGTTCATGCTCTACAAGCAAACCGCGGCCGAGGTCGACGTCCGCCCCTGCGACCCGCGCGTGGCGCTCGCACGGATGGATGTTTCGAGCCGCTACGAGCGGCTGCATTTCTACCAGTTCTACCGCGCCTGGCAGTTCGCGTTTCCCGAGCGTGGCAACGCTTTCCTCGACGGACTGGACGAAGCGCAGTCGGCCGCCATGCCGCTCGCCCTGCGCGACCTGGAAACGTTCAGCGTGCACCTGCCGCACGGGCTCGCGTTTGAAAGGCTTTACGAGTCCATGCGACCATACTGCGCCTGAGGCTGCGGCTGTGCCGCGCGCGAGCGTACGCTCGCAAACGCAATCGCTCGGAGTCGGCGCGACTTCGCTGAAACGGGGATCCTATTGGTCAGTGTCGCTCTCGTCGGTGCCGACGGTTGTGGAAAAACGAGCGTCGCGCAACGCCTGGCGCAGGCGTTGCCGGTGCCGGTCAAATACGTGTACATGGGCACCGCCACCGGCTCGAGCAACGTCGCCCTGCCGACGACCCGTCTGATCCTGTACCTGAAGAAACGCCGCCACCGCCGGCGCAACGCACAGGCCGGGCAGGGCGCGTTCACCGAGCACGGCCGCACCCGCCGCGGGCGGCTGGGTGCCACCGCGAGCCTGCTCAACCGCATCGCAGAGGAGTGGTACCGCCAGGCGGTCGCCTGGTGGTACGAGTTGCGCGGCAACGTCGTGCTCTTCGATCGCCACTTCCTGTTCGAGCACGCGGCGCACGCGCGCGAACTGCGCCAGGGTCCGATGCGCCTGACCGACCGCATCCACCTGGCCATGCTCTACCGGCTCTACCCCCGCCCCGACCTGGTGCTCTTTCTCGATGCGCCGCTGCCGGTGCTGCTCGCCCGCAAGCAGGAATGGTCGGAAGAGCACCTGCGTCGGCACCGTGAGGGGATCCTCGAAATCGGTACGCGCATGGCGCGTTTCGTCACCCTGGACGCGACCCGCCCGCTGGACGACGTCGTGCAGACGGCCGCCGGGGCGATCCTGGAAGCGCGCGCCGGCAAAGCCGGGTGACGACGCGCTATTCGCGCGTCAGGCGCGCCAGCACGCTGGCGTCGATGGCGAGCAGGCGCCTCACCAGCACGTGCAGCCACACCGCCTGCACGAGCAGCGCGACGAACGCGGCAAACGCCGCCCCGTCGATGCCGAAGGCACCGCTCAGCAACGCGTTCAGGCCGAGCATCACCGCCAGCGAGCAAAGCATCACGCGCACGCACTCGATCTGGTGCCCGGTCATGCTGAGCAGCTGGGTCACCGGCCCGAAAGCGGCGCTCACGAGCTGGGCGAGGGCCAGGATCATCAGCGCCCGGTAGCCGACCACGAACGCCGGGCCGAACAGGCCGAGCAGGAACTGGCCGGCGAGCGCGAGAGCGACCACCGCGGCGAGCGCCCACAGGAACTGCAATCGCGCCGCGAAACGCGTCATTCGCCGGAGCGCTTCGCCGCTGTCGCTCGCGTGCAGCGCGGCGGTCCGCGGCATGACGATGGTGTTGACCGCCTGCACGCCGAAAGCGATCAGGAAAGCGATCCTGAGGGCGGCGCTGTAGAGCGCCAGCTGGGCCGGGTCGAGAAACACGCCGGCGGCGATGACGTTGACCTCCTGGAAGAAGTTCAGCAGCAGGTTGACCACCATCAGCGGCAGCGCCGTGCGCAGCCACACGGGCGTGTCGAATGCCACGCTGGCGCTGGCGCACTCGCGCTGCAGGCGGGCGCGCACGACGAACACCAGCGGCACCAGCACCAGCGCGGCGACGACGAGATGGATGCTCGTCACGCGCGCCGCCGTCAGCGCCTGTCCCGCGCTCCACGCCAGCGCCACCGCGGCCAGCAGCAGCGCCGGGCGCAGGACGACGTTCGGCAGCATGGCCAGTCGAAACCAGGACAGCGCGAGCCCGACCGAGGTGTACACGTTGATGGCGACGAACACGGGCACCGCGGCGAGCGCGAGCAGGAGTGCCAGGCGTCCGCCTTGCGGCACGCCGCCGTACAGCACGACGCCGACGCCGGCGAGCGCGATCAGCACACCCGCCGTCAAGCCGGTCTGCTGTTCACGGCGAAAATAGCCGCGCAGCAGGTCGTTGCGCCCCTGGTCGCGCGCCGCGGCCATGAAGCGCACGGCCGCCGACGGCAGGCCGCAGCCGGCCAGCACCGCCAGGAAGATGCACCAGGCGAAAGCGAGCACGTAGTGGCCCAGTTGCTCGGGGCCCATCCAGCGGGCCAGCAGCACGTGAGTGACCAGCACCAGCGCCGCTCCCGCGACGCGACTGAGGAACACGAACGACGCGCTGCCGGCGAGGCTGGCGAACTCGTGCCGCAGCGCCTGGCGCACCCGTCGCACGCCGCGCGGCCAGGGCTTAACCACGCCGGGCGACGCCGGGCGCGGGCACGACGCTCATCGACGCCCCCCGGGGCGCCAGCGCTCGTGCAGTTGGCGAAGACGCTCGCGGGCACCGAACACGACGCCCGCCGCCAACCGGCTGGTGAGCCGCGTACCGGCCTGGAAGTCTCCCGGCAACTGCGCGACGCGCCCCGCACGCCCGACCAGCCCGCTCTTGAACTGGCGCAAGCCGGGGCTGTGACTGTCGCCGCCGAGGTCGTACCAGCGACAGCCCTGCGAACGCAGGTGTTCGACCGTCGCCCAGTGCAGGAAATAGCCCGCGCGCAGTTCGAGCGCGCGCGCCGACGAGGCGCCGAACAGGTACAGGGCGGTATCGCCGAGACGCGACACGACCGCCCCGGCGACGGGGGTGCCGGCGTGGATGCAGAGCATCACCTCGGGACGCAGCCCGTCGCTCTGCGCGCACAGCCCGGGCAGGATGTCGGCGGCGTCGGTGTCTGCAAAGCGTTTGCGCTCGACCATCTCGCGATACAGGCGCAGGAACGCCGCGGTCGCCGCCGCGTCGTCGGCCCGGGTGACTTCCAGGCCGTGGCGTTCGGCGCGCTTCAGGTGGTAACGCCACTTGCTGTGCAGACTCTCGCGCAGTTGCTCCGGTGACGCCGACAGATCGACCAGGAAGCGATCGGGCGAAGACGGCGGCAAGTGCGCGAACCCGTGTTCGGCGAACGCCGCGAGCAACGCCTGGTTGCCGCTCGCCGGCGGCTGCGGGCGCACGCGCAGCACCAGACCGCGACGCTCGACGAACTCCCGGCGCAGCAGCCCGACGATCCGCGCCGGCACCTCGTCCGAATCGGGCATCGACTCGTGCGTCTGCCACAGCGGGCCGAAGTGCACGTAGCCGAGGCCGCCGCCGAGCACCGGTAACTCGAAGACGACGACCTGCGCGGCGGCGAGCAACGCTTCGCCGCGCCGGGCGACGAAGTGCAGCAGATTGCCCCGCGGCCAGCGCGCCCGGGCGTAGGCGCCGGTCTGCTGGACGGTGGCGTCGCTGAAGCGGGTGATCAGCGCGTCCCACTCGGCGGGTGGCAGCGCGCCGACGGAGCACCGCAGGTCGCTGGTCGGCTCAGGCAAGCCGGCGCCCGCCTGCCCTGCGCGAGCCGGTGCGGTTGGCCAGGTACTGGTAGCACTGCCACAACGCGAGCGCGCGGTCGCCGGGAAACAGGGCGTCGGATTTCACCCGCGGGTCGAGCGTCAGGCGGGCGAACTCGAGCACCGTGGCCAGCTTCTCGAGCAGCCCGCGTCCGGGGTCGCGCAGTCGCGAGAGCACGTAACGGGCCTCGAGGAACGGGTCGCGGCTGGCGACTTCGCGCCCGGGTCCGGCGGCAACCGCAACGGGCGCGCCGCGAAAAGCGTCGAGCAACAGCAGCGGAAAATCGACGCCGGCATACAGGGGCAGGTGCAACGAGCCCCAGAACCGGCCGTTCATCTCGATCAGCGCGAACGCGTCGCTCGCCGGGTCCCAGCGATACTCGAGCATCGCCACGCCCTGCCAGCCGAGGTGCTCGAGCTTGGCCTCGGCGTCGCGCATGATCGCCTCGTGCCACCACGCGCGGCGATACGAAGACCAGCCCTGCAACGGGATCTCGTGCAGGCGCTGGTGCATGAAGCGGGCGAGCGTGCGTCCGTTCCAGCGCAGCACGAACGCCCCGACCCCGACATGGGGGACGTAACCCTGCACCACCAGCCGGTCGAAACGCGCCAGCAGGTCACGCACCTCGGCGAGCGCGCTGTCCACGTCGGACGCGCGGCGCGTGGCGCCCGCTTCGCCCGGGCATGCGTGTGCGGCATCGGCCTTGATGAACAAAGGCATCCGCAGCCCCGCGAGGTGCGCCGGTTCGAGCGCCGGGTCGCCCCGTCGCAGCAGCCGCAGGGCCGGCAGGTGTGCGCCGGCGCCGCCGTCGTCCGCGGGCGCCGCCAGCAGTGCATCGAACAGGTCGTACTTGTTGATACCCTGAAACACCCGGCTTTCGTCAGCCGGCAATGGCAGGCGCCCGGCAAACGCCGGGAAGCGCGAGCGGATGCTCAACGCCAGCGTCTCGGTGGGTACGATGCAGCGGATACCGTGACGCTCGCAGTAGGCCTGCAGCCAGTCGGCGAACTCGCCCGAGGGTGCCGGCGGGCAGGCTGCGGCCTGCGTCAGGAAACGCGAACGCAGCCCGGCCGCGTGCGCGAGATTCGAGCAGGCATGGACGGGGTAGCCCGCGCGCCCGAGCGAGCGGATGACCGCTATGGACATGCGTTCCTGCGCGTCGTGGACGAGCACCGGGAACTGCTCGCGCGCGAGCGTCGAGGAATCTGTTGTCATGCGGTCGGCTCGGGCCGGGTATGCGCCAGCCTTGTCGTTTGAATCCGTTTCGGCACCGCGGCGCAGGACGGCGACCCGGCGCGCGCTGACGCCTGGCCACCAGCCAGTCGCGTCGGGCGAGCGCAACTGTAGCCTATTCCCGCGGTGAGCGAAAATCCCGCTCGCCGGCGGTGCTAAGATGAACGCTTCCGTTCGTCACCGAGTCGCCGCCACCCGTGAGCGCGAAATCCCGTCTGCTGCGCAGCGCGCTCGACGTCCTGCACCACACCCGCGCCTTTCGGTTGCTCGAGCGCCGCGCCGGAGGGCTGGGGGTGATCTTCACCCTGCACCACGTGCGCCCGCCCGCTCACGGCGCCGGCGACTTCGCGCCCAACCGGATTCTCGAGATCAGCCCGCAGTTCCTCGAACTCACCCTGCGCCACGTGACCACGGCCGGTTTCGACGCCATCAGCCTCGGCGAGGCGCGGCGGCGACTGCTGGCCGGGCGCAGCGAACGCCGGTTCGTGTGCTTCACGCTCGACGACGGCTACGCGGACAACTACGTGCACGCCTACCCGCTGTTCGCCCGCTACGGGGTGCCGTTCACCGTCTACGTCACCTCGGGGCTGCCCGACGCCGGGGCCGTGTTGTGGTGGCGCCACCTCGAAGACGTCGTGCGCGCCAACCGCGAGGTCGCGTTCCCGTTCCCCGCCGGCGAACGTCGTTTCGCCGCGCGCTCGACGCGCCAGAAGTACCGTGCGTTCAACGCCATCTACTGGGCCCTGCGCGCCTTGCCGCACGCGCAGCAGGTGGCGAGTTTCGAGCGCTTTGCCGCCGCCTACGGCGTCGACCCGGGCGAGTTGTGCCGCCGCGAGTCCATGACCTGGGAGATGATCGGCGCGCTGGCCGCGAGCGACATCGCCGAGATCGGTGCGCACACCCGCAGCCACTTCGCGCTCGGCAAGCTGCCGGCGGCGCTGGCGCGCCGCGAGATCGAAGACGGCCGCCAGGCCATCGCCGCCCGCACCGGGTGCCAGCCGGTGCATTTCGCCTATCCCTACGGCGACCCGGGGTCGGCCGGCGAGCGCGAGTACGCGCTGGCCGAATCGCTAGGCTTCGAGACCGCGGTCACCACCCGCAAGGGGATGCTGTTTCCCCGCCACGGCGCGCACTTGCACGCCCTGCCGCGGGTGTCGCTCAACGGCGACTACCAGGCCGAGCGCTACCTCAGGCTGTTCCTCAGCGGCGCCCCCTTCGCCTTGTGGAACGGGCTGCGGCGCGAACCCGCTCCCGGTTACTAGTTGCCCGTCATCTGATCGGGCGTCGCGGAGAATCCCGCACGAGGCGCAGGTCAACCCCGCACCCGGGCCGCCGCGACACGCAGCGCCGAGAAAGCGCGCCACAGGCGCGGCGAAGCCTTGATGGTGTGTTTCACCGCGGCCAGCCCGCGATGCATCGGCGCGTACACCCTGCCGGGGACGGAGCAGCCCGCGACGTGATCGCTCAACGCCAACGTGTGCTCGCACCACAGCGCCTTGTAGCCCTCGTCGCCGATGGTGAAGTCGAAGATCTCGACGTCGTGATCCAGGCACCACTGGAACAGCCGCTCGAGCAAGACGGTGCCGGGTGAATAGCGCGTCAGTTCGTCGCGCTCGTAGGTGGGCAGGAGATAGTAGAAGCGTTGCCGGTGCACCAGCCCCCAACAGGTCGCAGCGACGCGTCCGCCTACCGTCAGCGCGGCGAGGAACGCGAAACGTACGCCACCGTGGCGGCGTGTGAGTTCCTCGACGAAGCTCGCGTAGCCGGCGCGCGCGAACAGGTCGCTCACGCCGAGCTCGCGGTAGCTGCGCGACTTCTGGCGCCGCATCGCAGCCAGCAGCTCGGGCATGCGCGCGGGCTCGTCGGCGAGGACGAACTCCACCGCTCCCTGTTCGGCCAGTCGGCGTTCCTTGCGCCGCTGGGTGGCGAGCCAGCGTTTGCTGCGCCGCGCCGCCAGCACGGTGTCGAGATCACCTTCCAGGCGTGTGTAGTGAGCACTGCTGGCGTGCGCCCGGCACGCCAGCCAGGCAAAGGGATTGGGCTGCGCGCCGACCGTCGACGGCTGGCGCTCGAGCACGACCACGTCCACGCTCGGCAGCAGCGCGCGCACGTTGCGCCACAGCGCGGCAAACGAGCGCTCGTCGAGAAACGCGCCGGCGTCGGCGGCCAGCAACGGCGCCTGGTAGTCGTTCAACGCGCCGCCGTGCCAGGTCAGGCAGCGCAGGCGCCCGCGGCGCTCCACTGCCAGCGGGAACAAGGCCAGCAGTTCTCCGTCGGCGCGGCGCACCAGCACCGGGCAGGGCTGAACGCCGTGCTGCTCGCCGACGGTGTGCTGCCAGCACTCGAGCCAGTCGTAGCTCTGGAACGCGTAGCAGTCACCGTCACGCTCGAGCGTTCGCCACTCGGCTTGCAGCGCCTCGAGTCCCGGGTAGACGCCGATCTCGAGGCCTTCGGCCGTCAGGTGCACGGACCGTTGCGGGCCTTCGTCGGGACGCTTCACGGACGCGGCGTCGAGCCGAGCACCTGCCGGTAGAAATCCACCGTTTCGCTCAGCATGCGCCGCACGTGGAAGCATTCGTGGGTGCGCTCGTGCAGCAGGCGAGCGAACCCTTCGGCGGCTTGCGGGGCATCGAGCACCGCCTGCATCGCGCTCGCCAGCGCGTCTGCGTCGCCGGGCGTGACGAGCCGCGACGCGTGCGGGCCGAAGATCTCCCCGATCCCGCCGACCCGCGTCGCGACCACCGGCACGCCGGCCGCCGCGGCTTCCATCACCACGTAGGGCAGCGACTCGGCAAGCGAGGGGACGACCACACAGCGGGCACGCGCGAACGCCCGCGTCGCGGGGTG
>JBFJWO010000059.1:0-14340 GCA_041623575.1 Gammaproteobacteria bacterium | reverse complement strand
CGCGAGACCGGTGGCGAGCCGCTCGGCGGCGACCTGCTCATCCCCGACTGGAGCCAGGACCTGGGCGCCGTGACCGCGCTTCGCGGGCGGGCGCGAACGCTGCGGGTGGCGGGTACGCACGCGCTGAGCCCGGACGACGGCCCGTTACTGGTGGAGATCCTGCGCTGGCTGCAGCGGGCGTGACCTGTCACACCGGGCAGGGCGTCGTGAGCCTGGCGCCGTCCGCGGCCTTTCCCGACGACCCCGCTGCCGAGTCCCGCCTCCGCGCCTCGTGACCGACGCGCAGTTCGCCATCTGCGTGGTGCTGGCGGGCGCGCTGGCGCTGTTTGCCTGGGGCCGGCTGCGTCACGACCAGGTGGCGGTGGCGAGCCTGCTGGCCGCGGTGCTGCTCGGTGTGGTCCCGGCCGAGCGCGCCTTCACCGGCTTCGGTCACCCGGCGGTGATCACGGTGGCGGCGGTGCTGATGATCAGCCAGGCGCTGAAGAACGCCGGCGTGGTCAATCTCGTCGCCGAGCGCCTGCGCTCGCTCACTGCCACGCCGCTGATGCACATCGCCGCGCTGACCGCAGTGGTCACGGTTGCCTCGGCGTTCATGAACAACGTCGGCGCGCTGGCGCTGATGTTGCCGGTGGCGCTGGCCGGCGCGGCCGAGCACGACCGTTCGCCCGCCCTGCTGCTGATGCCGCTCGCTTTCGGCAGCATCCTCGGCGGTATGACCACCCTGATCGGCACGCCGCCCAACATCATCGTCGCCGCCTACCGGGCCGAGCAGACCGGCACGGCGTTCGCCATGTTCGATTTCTCCCCGGTCGGCGCGGCCGTGGCGCTTGCCGGGGTGGCGTTCATGACGCTCGTCGGCTGGCGCCTGATACCGCGCGAGCGCCTGCTGCACAACGCGCCGCAACGCCTGTTCGACGTCGCCGCCTACCTGCTGGAAGTACGGGTCGGCGAGCACAGCCCGTTCGCCGGCCGGCCCCTGGTCGAGATCGAGGAATTGCAGGGCGCCGAGTTCGAAGTGATCGGCGTGGCGCGCGGCCACGGGCACGCGATGGGGGCGCCGGTCGATCATGAGCTGCGCGTCGGCGAGGTGCTGGTGCTGCGCGGCGACCCGGAGAAGCTGCGCGCCCTGTTCGAGGACGCGGGGCTCGAACTGCTGACCAGCGCCACTGCGCGCACCGGCCCCGACACCCACGCCGAGCTGGTGCTGATCGAAGCCGTGGTCGGTGCCGGCTCGCCGTTGATCCGCCGCGACGTCGCCTACCTGCGCCGGCGCGTCGGGGGCAACGCCGCGCTGGTGGCCATGGCGCGCCAGGGGCTGGAACTGCAGGGGCGCGTGCGGCGCCAGCAGTTCCTGCACGGCGATGTGCTGCTGCTGCAGGTGGAGGAGCAGGCGCTCGGGCAGGTGCTCGAGACCCTGGGGTTGCTGCCGCTCGCGCAGCGCGACCTGCTCGTCGACCGTCCGCGGCGCCTCGGCCTGTCACTCGCCGTGTTCGCCGCCGCGATCGCGGTAGCCGCGCTCGGCTGGCTGCCGGTGGGCCTGTGCTTCGTCGCCGCCCTGCTGGTCTATGTGGGGCTCGACGTGCTGCCGTTGCGCGATGTCTACCACGCGGTGGACTGGCCGGTCATCGTGCTGCTGGGCGCGCTGATCCCGGTGGGCGGGGCGCTGGAGACCACCGGCACCACCGGCCTCATCGCGGCCGCCATCGTCGCGCTCACGGCCGGGCTCTCGCCGGCCGTCGTGCTGGCGCTGATCCTGGTGGCGACCATGTTCCTGTCCGACCTGGTCAGCAACGCCGCCACCGCGCTGATCATGGCCCCCATCGCCTTCACCATCGCCGCGACCCTGGGTGTCGCGCCCGATGCGTTCCTGATGGCGGTGGCCGTGGGGGCGTCGTGCGCCTTCCTGACCCCGATCGGCCACCAGTCCAACACGCTGGTCATGGGGCCGGCGGGCTACCGTTTCGGCGACTACTGGCGTGCCGGCCTGCCGCTCGAGGCATTGATCGTCGCGATCGCCGTGCCGCTGTTGCTGGTGGTGTTCCCGCTGTGAGCGGGCACTAACGCGGCGCCGGCGCGAAGCGACGCTCGGTGACCCGCCAGTGGCGCTCCGTCGCGTGCACGATCAGGCAGGAAGGCCCGCCGAACGTGCGGTTGCGTCCACCGGCGCCCGGGTTCAGTACCCAGGGTCGGGCCGCGCGATCGACGACCAGCCGGTGGGAATGCCCGTAGACCACGGCACGGGCGTCGGCGAAAGCCTCACGCAGCACACGGTGGCGGCGGGCCGCCGGGTTGTGACGGTCGCCGTGCACGACCAGCAGGCGTCCGCCGGGCAACACCACCGCCGCCTCGCGGGGCAGGCTCTCGAGCGTCGCCCGTTGCGCGGCCGGCCACTTGACCGGCGTGTCGTTGTTGCCGCGGACCGCGACCACCTGCCGCGGACCGCGCGCCAGCTGTTCGAGCACCTCGGCGTTGCCGATATCGCCGGCGTGTACCACCACCGCACAGCCGGCGATCGCCGCCAGCACCCGCGGGTCCACGAAGCCGTGGGTGTCGGAGATCAGTCCCACCGCCACCGTGGTCGCGTGAATGCGGATCGTCGCGGCCGACTTCGGCGGTTCGCTGGCTGTCACGGTCGGATTCCCGGGGTCGGCCTCGCGGCCGGGTGGCGGGCGAGAGTATAATCGCGCGCCTTCGAACTGCGGATGCCCATCAGTGAACCTCGCCTGCCTCGACCTCGAGGGCGTGCTCGTACCCGAGATCTGGATCGCGTTCGCCGAGCGCACCGGTATCGACGGCTTGCGCGCCACCACCCGCGACATCCCCGACTACGACGTGCTCATGCGCCAGCGCCTGGGCCTGCTGGACGAGCACGGCTACACCCTCGCCGACATGCAGCGGGTGATCGACCAGCTCGAACCGTTGCCGGGCGCGCGCGAGTTCCTGGACTGGTTGCGCGAGCGTGCCGAGGTCGTGATCCTGTCCGACACCTTCTACGAATTCGCCCGCCCGCTGATGCGCCGGCTGGGTAACCCGACCCTGTTCTGTCACCATCTGGAGGTGGGCGCCGACGGGCGTATCGTCGGCTACCGCCTGCGCCAGCACGATCCCAAGCGCCGGGCCGTCAGCGGCCTGCAGGGGATGAACTTCAAGGTCATCGCCGCCGGCGACTCCTACAACGACACCAGCATGCTGGGCCAGGCGGAGCACGGGATCCTGTTCAACCCGCCGGACAGCGTGGTGGCGGAGTTCCCGCAGTTTCCCGTCGCCCGCGGCTACGAGCAGTTGCGCGAGGCGTTCAGCGACGCCCTCGAGGCGTTGAACGGCACCAGCCTGCAACCGGCAGTTGTTTGAACTGACGACCGGCGCACTGTGCGTCGCCCCGGCGGCGTGCATGATGAAGAATTTCGTCCTGACGGAGGGCACGATGAGCCATAGCGGGTTCAAACTGGGGATCGTGGCGCTGCTGGCCGGCTGGTTGCTGGCCGCCGCCGCGCCCGCGCAGGCGCAGGCGGCGCAGAACGGGCAGTGGGATACGGTGATCGTGCAACCGGGCATGACGCTCACCGCGATCATGCGCGATCGCTACGCCGCGTACCGCCCGCAATGGCCCCAGATCATCGACCTGATCGTCGAGGCGAATCCGCACGCTTTCGTCAACGGCGCGCCGGCCTCGCTCAAACGCGGTGCCCGGATTCGCGTGCCCCGCCAGGTCGCGGCGGCGCCGCGGCGCCGGCCCGCCGCCGGCAGCGTTCAGCCGTCGCCCGATCCGACCCGGCAGCGCGCGGTGCCCGCGGCGGTGCCCGTTCCGACACCCGCACCGGCGAGCACCGTGGTGCGTCCGGTCACCGCCCCGCAGGCTGTACGCACGCCGTCCGTGGCAACGCCGGCGCCGGCGCCGAGAGCGCTGCCCGCGCCGCTGGCGAGCGAGCCCGCCACCGGCGCCGCCGAGTTGCCGCCGCCCATGGACGAGGCCCTGGCACAGTCGAGCCCGGGTGCCGCACCGGCGGAGCAGGCCGAGGAACGCGGCTCCGAGCGCCCGCCCTGGTGGTGGATCATCTCCGCGCTGCTGGTCGTGTCGTTCCTCTTCTGAACCGAAGGGGGACGCGTCGAAAGCGGGGGAAAACGCCAACCCGGTCACAGAAGGGGACTTTTCTGCTCGCGTTTTTTTGCCAGCCGCCGCCCCCGGCTGCGAGTATCGGGCGGTTGTGGCGCCGCGTTGCATTGCCGCAATGCGTCTACTATCGTGCCGCGCGTCGCACCTGGCCGCGGCGCGTCGACGGGGAAACTTTGATGACCTTGCTACGAAGCCTGCTGGCGCTCGCCTTGCTCGGCAGCCTGTCCACCGCGCAGGCGGACAAGTTCACCCGTTTCAAGCTCGACAAGTACGCCGGCGGCGGCTTGTGGGGTGTCTCCTACGACCCCGACGAGCCGCCCGACTATTCGCTGGTGGGCGGCATGCTCAAGGCCGGCTACGAGCTCAGCCCGACGCTCGCGGTCGAAGGTCACTTCGGCCTGACCGACGGCGACACCCAGACGGTGTTCGGCGACACGGTGCCGGTGGAACTTCGCATCAATGCCCTCGCCGGCGTGTTCGCCAGGCTCAGCTACCTGCACCTCGAGGAGCGCGGCTGGGCGCGAATCTATGGTTTGCTCGGCTTCTCGGTGGTCGAGGTGGAAGCGAGCGCGCAGGGCAGCACCGCCGAGGACAGCGACAGCGGGGTCTCGTTCGGCGTCGGGGTGGAATTGTTCGGCAGCGATCACACGGCCATCGCACTCGAGTGGGTTCGCTACATCCAGCAGAGCGACTACACCATCGACACGCCGATGGTCGGACTTGTGTACCGGTTCTAGGTTTTGCGCCGCCGATCGGCCCGATACTGGCCGGCGCATCGCCGTCTCATCGCAGAGGTTAGCTGACATGCCAGGGTGCCCGGGACAAGCCGAGATTCGCAACAGCAAACGCGCGCCGTGCGCGTTGCTCGCCGTCGTGCTGGGCCTCGGTATCGGCGGGTGCGGCAACGACGGGTTTCTGGGCGGCAGCCTGGAGGACTCGCTCGGTCTGCGCGACCCGCAGATCGGGGTGGTCGATGCGCACGGCAATGTCGTCTCCGGCATCAACCTGGGCGACCCGGTGACCATTCTGGTGCCGCGCCTCGCCAGCGGTACCGAGTACGTGATCCGCGTCACCGACCCGAACGGCGTCGAGTACAACCCGGCGGCCGGGGTGCGCGTTCGCAGCGACCAGGACGGCACTATCTACCAGTACACCGTGGTGCAGGATCTCGACTCCAACGCCAACCCGGCGACCGTGCTGGCGCCGCCCGGCGACTACCGCGTGACGGTCGCCACCACCGGGGGCCGGGTGGTGGAAACCATCGACTTCGAGGTGCGTGACAACGCCCGCGTATTCTGCTCGGACGTCTCCGGCACGCGGCGCGCCTCGTTCGTCACTGCGCAGAACGTCTATGCGGCCGTCGAGCGCGGCGGCGGCACGCTGGCCGACGGTAACTACGACGTGCACGTGCGCCCGGACCTGGGGCTGGCCCTGGTCGACGGCGGCGCGCTGCCCGATGCGAGCGCCACGGTGACCGTCTCCGGCGGGGTGGGGATCGCCGACCTCGGCGCGGCTTTCGCCGCCGGCAGCTACGACGTGATCGTAGACCTCGACGGCGACGACCTGTTCGATGCGGGCAGCGACCTGATCTCGCGCCACCGGCGTTTGCATTCGTGCTTCACCGTGCAGGCGGCGAACACGGGTGGCGCGATCGTGCAGCAGGTCGCCGCGGATCGCACCGGCAATTTCCGCCACGTGTTCGATCCGCTGGCGGTCGAGGCCGCGCGGCCGGTAGCCAGTGTGCACACGCGCGTGACGCCCTCCGAGGTACCGGGGGTCAACGACACCCTGGACGCGCGTACCTACATCGTGGCGCACCGCGACGCCTGGAGCGACGGCGATGCCCTCACCGATGCGACCGGGACCGTCGAGTCGGGTCCGCTGCAGGATTTCTCGCTCAGCCAGGCACCGACGCTGGCCTGGCTGCAGGCAAACCTGACCGCCGGCTGCTACGACGCGGTGATCGACGTCAACGCCAACGGCACGTTCGACGCCGGGGTCGACATCGTCGACAACCTCGACGCCGCCGGCAACCCGACCTGCGGCCTGCAGGTCGCCGACACGGCGTGCTCGACCAACATCCAGATCACGTCCCACGACACGATGTTCGCGACCCTGAGCACCGCGATCACGCTGCAAGGGACACTCAACGGTTCGCCCAGCTCGGGCCTGGCGACCATCACTGCGGGCGCCCAGTCGACGACCGTCGGCCTGCCCACCGACGCCAATCTCTCGGCGACGGTGCCGTTGTTCAACGGCGTCAACCACGTCACCCTGGCCTACGACTACGCCGGTGCGCAGACCTGCGCGCGCACGCTGGTGATCACCCAGGGCATCGATTTCAACGCGTTGTTCCGGGTGCAGTTGCTGTGGGACGGCAGCACCGACATGGACCTGCACGTGGTGCGCCCCGGCGGCCAGTACGAAAACGGCGGCGGCGGCGCCGACGACTGTAACTACTCGAACTGCAACGTCGGCCCCGAAGGCACCGGCACCAACAGCATCGACTGGGGCGAGGCGGGCGAGCACGACGACCCGAAACTCGACGTCGACTGTATCGCCTGCGGCACCGGGATCGAGAACATCTGGATGAGCGAGATCAACCAGAACGGCGAGTACTCGGTGTTCGTGGATGCGTTCAGCGGCAGCGAGGACAACGTGAGCGTGAAGATATTCATCGGCGGCGCGGAGGTGGCCGAAGTCGCGTGCGGCGCGATGAGCGCGGGGACCGCCACCGATTCGTGCAGCGTCGGTTCCATCAACTGGAACGGTCGCACCGGGTCGTTCACCGCCGACGGCACCAAGGCCGACGACTTCTGAGCGACGCCGGGCGCCACGTCCGGCTCAACGCCCTTCACGTCCGCCGGCGGGCGCTGTGGTGGCACCAACGGGCGCTGCCGCGGCGGCGGCCTCACCGGCAAGGGTTCGCGCAGCCGTCGCGCCGTCGGGCGCGGGAGAAGAGGGAGCCCGCCCGTGCCGGCGCCGCCGGGGTTGGGTCTCCGCGCCGAGGCGCCGCGGCAGCCCGCTGCTCACCAGGGCCGCGGCCAGCAGTCCCAGTCCCATCCCCACGAACACGGCCGGCAGGCCGAAGTACGCGAGCAGCAGCGCGAACAGCGCCGGCGGCACGATCTCCGAGAAATCGACGTAGGTGCGGAACACGGCGCTCATCTCGGCGCGCTCGCGCCGGCGCACCATGCGCAGGAACGGAATGTTGCCCAGCGCGTCCAGCGCCACGCACGCCGCCGCACCGACCAGCAGCAGCACCGCCACCAGCGACGGGTACGGCGTTGCCAGCGCGCACGCGGCGGTGGCGGCGGCGCACAGCAGGAGGGCGTTGCGGATGATCGCGCGAATGCCGAGCCGCGTGGCCAGGCGTCCGCACAACGGGCTCAGCAGCAGCAGCGCGTTGGCACCCGAAACCACCAGCGCGGCGGCCATCTCGCCGGCGCCGGCCTGCAGCATGTAGATCGGCGTGTACACGAACAGGAACACCCACCAGCTCGAACGCGCGAAGGCGATCAACCAGGCGCGCCGCAGGCGCGGTGCCCGCCAGAACCGCCCGAGCGATCGCAGCGCTCGCGGGGGTGGCTCGCTCGCCGGGCGCACCGGCGTGTCCTCCGCCAGGCGCAGGTACCAGAACACCGCCAGCAGGCACAGCGCGACCGCCGCGCTCAACGCGTACACCCAGGCCCCGGCGCTGCGGTAGATGAACACGCCCAGCGCCGGCCCCAGCGTCCAGGCCAGCGCGGATGCCTGCAGGCGCCGGGGCTCGGTGCGGGTCAGGTCGTAGCGGCTGATGTGCTGCAGGATGTAGAGGCTGGTGCAGATGCCGAGGCACGCGGCCCCGGTGACCCGCAACGCCATCCCCAGGGCCTGGCCCGCCACCGTCTGCGACGCCAGGGCACCGGCGGCGAGCATCAACGCCACCGCACCGCCCGTGTAGACCCAGCGGCGCCCTGTTGCGCGCACCAGCGCCGGGACGGCAAGGCTCGCCAGCAGCCCGACGCAGCCGACCATCGCATACAGGGCGCTGACGTCGCGGGGGGCGTCCAGCAAGGTCAGCGCCTGAACGGCGATCACCGTGGCGAGCAGTCCTCGCGCGAACGACTCGATGGCGAACAGCAGGGCGAACGCCCGACCGTCGCCTGCGAGCGTCTGGACGCCGACGGGGTGGCGAACGTGCACCTGCGCTCGCGGCCGGGCTCAGGCGAACGGGTCGTGCGCGTCCGGCGCGATCGGGTTCTCTCCGCCGGGAGGTGGCGGCACCCTGGCGGCACTCTCGCGCGCCGCCGCGAGCTGCGCCTTGCTGCGCATCAACGACACCTTCAACTGGTAGTAGGCATTGCGCAACGCGGGTTCGCGATCCTTGCGCCGTTGCAGGTCACGCAACGCCCGTTCCGCGGCCGCCACCTCCCGTTGCAGGCGCTGCACGCGTGCGTCCGTGGTCATCTGCGGGACTCGCGCCGTGGCATCGGTGACCGCTACGGATCGCCCAGCAATTCGAGCGCGTGCTCGAGCACGGCGATCGCGTCGTCGTGGTCGCCTTCTTCGTGCAACTCCTCGCCCTGGCGGCGCAAGGTGACGACGAACTCGCGATCCTCGTCGGTGAGTTCCCCACCGCCGAGGCCCTGGTCGACCCGGGCCATCAGTTGCGGGCACTGGTGCGCCAGCGCCGGCGGCGATTGGACGAGCGAAACCGTCAGCAGGCACGCGGCCAGGGCTCGGATCGGTGGCATGGAAGCGCTTCCCCTGGGGCCCTGATCGAGCCCCGTGGGGGCCGAATGTGCGCCCGGGCGAGGGCGGGTGTCAAGCGAATCCGTGAGCACGAAAACGGCCGGTGTGGGCGGCGTTCCCCACGCCGGCGCCCGGGCGCTTCGGGTGCCGCAAAGCGAGCGGCGCTCGCGCGGCTTACGCCTCGTTGCGGTAGTGCTCGATCAGGATGTCGGCGACCTCCGGGCGGGCGAATTCCCGCGGCAGGCTGACGCCGGCGCCGAGCATCTCGCGCACGCGGGTCCCCGAGAGCAGCACGAAATCCTCCGGCGTGTGATCGGGCGCGTCGCGCATCATCACCACGCGGCCGAGTTTCCTGGAGTACGCGGTGTGGTCGGCGCGGAAGATCTCGATGTCGAGCACCCCGGGCGGGACTTCCTCGTCGAAGATGGTCTGCGCGTCGAAGGCGCCGTAGTAGTCCCCGACGCCGGCGTGGTCGCGGCCGATGATGAAGTGCGTGGCGCCCATGTTCTGGCGGAAGATCGCGTGCAGCACCGCCTCGCGCGGGCCGGCATAGAGCATGTCGAAGCCGTAGCCGGTGATCATCGCGGTGTTCTCCTCGAAGTAGAGTTCCACCATCTTGCGGATCGCCGCGTCGCGCACCGGCGCCGGGATGTCGCCGGGCTTGAGCTTGCCGAGCAGCATGTGGATGACCACGCCGTCGGCGCCGACCGCGGCCATCGCCATCTTGCACAGTTCCTCGTGGGCGCGGTGCATCGGGTTGCGCGTCTGGAACGCCACCACGCGCTGCCAGCCGCGCGCCTCGATCTCTTCGCGGATCTGCACCGCGGTGCGGAAAGTCTCGGGGAACTCCTGCTCGAAGTAGCTGTAGTTGAGGACCTGCACCGGGCCGGCCAGGGCCAGGTTGCCCTGGGCGCGGAACTCGGCGACGCCCGGGTGCTTGGCGTCGGTGGTGCGGTAGACCCGCTCGGTGAGGTAATCGAGTTCCTCGGCGCTGAACGTGTCGATGTCGCTCAGCTGCTGCACGGCCAGCACCGGGTTGCCCGGCAGGTTGGGGTCGCGCAGGGCGATGCGCTGCGGATCGCCGCGCTCGAGGCCGTCCACGCGGTTGAGCACCGGCGTGGGCCAGAACAACCCGGCGGCGGTGCGCATGTTCTCGGCCACGCCGAGGGCGTCCTTGCGATCCATGTAGCCGGCGAGCGGGGTGAAGTAGCCACCGCCCAGCATCACGGCGTTGGCGGCGCCGGCCGAACTCAGCATCACCGCCGGCAGGCTCCCGGCCTCGTCCAGCAACGCCTCGCGCTCGCGGGCGTCGGCCACGAAACACGGGCGCAGAGTGTCGGCAGCGTAGGGTCTTATCATGGACGTCCATCCTCGGTTCGATCGTCGGCCCGGGGCCGCGGCCGGGCGCCGGGCCTCGAAGTGGCCCGACCTTAAGCGCTCACGGCGCCCTTGCCAACCGGGTTTTACGGTTGCCGGCATAAGCGACGTTTATGGCGCCCGGCGACGCGCCGGCCATTGACGGTCCCGCGCCCGGCGGGCTAGCGTTCGGGCTGCTTCACTCCCGGAGGCCACCCAGTGCCCGACATCCAGTTGCCCGCGCGCGCCAGCGCGGTCGTGATCGGCGGCGGCGTGATCGGCGCCAGCGTCGCCTACCACCTGGCCCGCCAGGGATGGAGCGACGTGCTGCTGCTCGAGCGCAGCCGCTTCGCCTGCGGCACCACCTGGCACGCGGCCGGCCTGATCGGGACCATGCGCGCCAACGAGAGCCACGCGAAGCTCGCCGAGTACTCCATGGCGCTGCTGGAAGAACTCGAGCGGGAGACCGGCCAGTCGACCGGGTTCCGCCAGGTCGGCAGCCTCAGCGTCGCGCACAGCGAAGCCCGTTTCGAGGAACTGCGGCGTGTCGCCGCCATGAACAACGCCTTCGGCGTGACCCGCGTGGACATGGTGAGCCCCGAGGAGATCAAGGGCCTGTACCCGATCGTGGAGACCGGTGACCTGCTCGGCGGCAGCTGGGTGGCACAGGACGGTCATGCCAGCCCCGTGGACGTGGTGAGCGCGTTCATCAAGGGCGCCCGCGGGCGCGGCGCCACCTGCCTCGAGGGCGTGCCGGTCACCGGCATCCGGCGCAACGGCGGCCGGGTCGCCGGCGTCGTCACCGGGCACGGCGAGGTCGCCACCGACTTCGTGGTCAACTGCGCCGGCATGTGGGCGCGCCGGCTCGGCCGCCTGGCCGGCGTGAACGTGCCCTTGCACGCCTGCGAGCACTACTACGCGCATACCGAGAAGCTCGACGGTCTGCCCCGTGACCTGCCGGTGCTGCGCGATCACGACATCTGCACCTACATCCGCGAGGACGCGGGCTCGCTGCTGGTCGGCGCCTTCGAGCCCGAGGCCCGCCCCTGGGGAATGGACGGGATCCCGGCGGACTTCAGTTTCGACGAGTTGCCGGGGCACGTCGAAGAGCAGCTCATGCCCGTGTTGATGGACGCCATGCAGCGCGTCCCGCTGCTCGCCGACAGCGGCTGGCGCAGCTTTTTCTGCGGCCCCGAGTCGTTCACGCCGGACGACCAGTTCCACCTCGGCGAGGCGCCGGAGCTGCGCGGCTTCTTCGTCGCCTGCGGGTTGAACTCGATCGGCATCCAGTCTTCCGGGGGGCTCGGCAAGGCGTGCGCCGAGTGGCTCGAACGCGGCCACCCGCCGCTCGACCTGTGGGGTAACGACATCCGGCGCATGTACCCGTTTCACGGCACGCAGCGGTACCTGCAGGCCCGCGTCGCCGAGACCCTCGGGCTGCTCTACGCCAATCACTACCCGTATCGCCAGTACGAGTCGGCTCGCAACGTGCGCCACAGCCCGCTGCACGAGCGCCTCGCCGGGCTCAACGCCTGTTTCGGCGAGGCCGCCGGCTGGGAGCGGCCGAACTGGTACGCGCCGCCCGGCGTGGAGCCGCGCTACGAGTACTCTTTCGGCCGCCAGAACTGGTTCGAGTACTCGGCGGCCGAGCACCGGGCCGCGCGCGAGGGCGTGGTGCTGTTCGACCAGTCGAGCTTTTCGAAGTACCTGGTGCAGGGCCGCGACGCGTGTGCCTGCCTGCAGCGTATCTGCAGCGCAGACGTCGACGTCGAACCGGGCCGGGTCGTGTACACCCACTGGCTGAACGAGCGCGGCGGCATCGAAGCGGACCTGACGGTGACGCGGCTTGCCGAGGACCGCTACTGGGTGGTGAGCGGTGCGGCGGTCACCCACAAGGACCTCGACTGGCTGGCCCGCAACATCCCGCCCGAGGCGCACTGCTGCGTCAGCGACATCACCTCCGGCTGGGCGGTGCTCGGCGTCATGGGGCCGCGCAGCCGCGAGTTGCTCGCGGGGGTGCTGAATGCCGACCTCGATGCCGGGGCCTTCCCGTTCGCCACCGCGCGCGAGGTCGAGATCGGGTGCGCGGTGGGCCGCGCCCTCAGGGTCTCGTTCGTGGGCGAACTCGGCTGGGAACTCTACGTGCCGAGCGACATGGCCCGCCACGCGTTCGACGTCGTATGGGAAGCCGGCGCCGCGCACGGCCTGCGTGCGGCCGGCATGCACTGCCTGGACAGCGCCCGGCTGGAGAAAAAGTTCGTCCACTTCGGCCACGACGTCGGCGACGAGGACACACCGCTGGAAGCCGGCATGGGATTCGTGTGCGCGTTCGACAAGGCGGTCCCCTTCATCGGCCGCGACGCCGTCGCCCGCCAGCGCGACAGCCGCACGCACCTGCGCAAGCGCCTCGTGCAGTTCCTGCTGCTGGACCCCGAGGCGATGCTCTACCACCACGAGCCGGTGCGGCGTGACGGCGAACTGGTGGGCTTCCTCACCTCGGGCAACTACGGCCACACGCTGGGGGGCTCGGTGGGCCTGGGCTACGTGCGCAGCCGCGAGGAGATCGACCCCGCCTGGCTGGAAGCGGGCAGCTGGACCGTCGAGGTGGCCGGGCGCGAGGTCGCCGCGCGCGCCAGCCTGCGTGCCCTCTACGACCCCGGGGGTGGCCGCGCGCGAGTGTAGAGCGCTCGGGTTACCACTCGCCGGTGTTGGGCATCGACGCCCAGGGCTCCTGCGGCGCCAGCGCCTCGCCGCTCTGCAGCAGCTCGATGGAGATGTTGTCCGGCGAGCGCACGAAAGCCATGTGCCCGTCGCGGGGCGGGCGGTTGATGGTGACGCCACCGTCCATCAGTCGCTGGCAGGTCGCGTAGATGTCGTCGACGCGGTAGGCGAGGTGGCCGAAGTTGCGCCCGCCGCCGTAGTCCTCCGGGTCCCAGTTGTAGGTCAGCTCCACCAGCGGCGCCCGGGCCTCGCGCGCGGCGTCGAGGTCGTCCGGCGCGCACAGGAAGATCAGCGTGAAGCGGCCCTTGTCGCTCTCGTGGCGGTCGAACTCGACCAGCCCGAGCTTGGTGCAGTAGAAATCGAGCGACGCGTCGACGTCGCGCACACGGACCATCGTGTGAAGGTAGCGCATGGCAGCTCCCGGTGGCGGTTGGCGATGGCGGCGCAGTATTGCACGGAGCGCGCGCCCCGCGCACCCGCGCCTGGGTGGGATGCATCGCGCGCCGCGCGAGGGTACCATTAGCGGCTTTGCACGCCGGTCTCGCCGGGACCGGAATTCCCCGTCAGGCAAGTCAGCAGGTACTGAATGAGCGACAGAGTCACCGCCAGCGGTCTCAGCATCGACCGATCCCTTTTCGACCTCGTGCGCGAGGAGTTGGCCCCGGGCACGGGGGTTGCGAGCGAGGCTGTCTGGCAGGCGCTGGCGGGCATCGTCGCCGACCTCGGTCCGCGCAACCGCGCGCTGCTCGCGCGCCGCGACGAGCTGCAGGCCCGGCTGGACGAGTGGCACGCCGCTCACCCGGGGCCGGTCGAGCCCGCCGCTTACCGGGCCTTCCTGCAGGACATCGGCTACCTGGTGGCGCCGGGCGAGGACTTCGCGGTCAGCCCGGCAAACGTCGATCCGGAGTTCGGTCGCATCGCCGGCCCGCAGCTGGTGGTGCCGGTCGACAACGCCCGCTACGCCCTGAACGCGGCGAACGCCCGCTGGGGCAGCCTCTACAACGCGCTCTACGGCACCGACGTCATCGCCGAGGACGGCGGTGCGACGCGCGGTGCCGGCTTCAACCCGGTACGCGGCGCGCGCGTGGTGGAGTACGCCGCCCGCTTCCTCGACGAGGCCGCGCCGCTGGCGAACGCCAGCCACGCCGACGTGCAGGCCTACCGCGTGAGCGAGGACGGGGTGCTGGAGTTCGGCCTCGCCGGGGGCGGCGCCGCGGCGCTCGCGCAGCCCGGGCAGTTCGCCGGTTACCGGCGCGGCGCCGGGGGTGCGCTCGAGGTCGTCCTGCTGCGCAACCACGGGCTGCACATCGAGCTGGTCATCGACCCGGCATCGCCCATCGGCAGTGCCCACCCCGGCGGGCTCCACGACGTGGTGCTGGAGGCCGCGGTCACGACCATCCAGGATTGCGAGGACT
>JBFJWO010000058.1:0-14538 GCA_041623575.1 Gammaproteobacteria bacterium | reverse complement strand
CCCGCCCGGACCGGGAACTTGGTCACCCGCCACCAGCTCGTGCCGCCGGCACCGAACCGCCCCTGTTCGGTCAGCTCCACGGTCTCGCCGTCCTCGAACACCCGCTCGTCGCCCTGCACGAACTGGCGTTCGGTCCCGGGCGGATAGATTTCCGCTTCGCTGCGCCCGATCAGATGCGCCGGCGCGACGCCCAGGTGCGAACCCCACGCGGGGTTGGCATAGCGAATCACACCGTCGCGGTCCTTGACGCCGGCGATCAGGGGGGTGTTTTCGGCCAGCGCCTCGAACAGCTGCCAGCCGAGGCCTTCGGAACCCGGCGCCGGCGGATCGGCGGCCACCAGCAGGCCGGCGACGCCATCCGCCGCGCCGGGCGTCGGGATCCAGTGCCATTGCGACCACCCGGCGTGCGCCAGGCGCGTGGCAGGCGCTGGTGTGTCCGCCGCCCGCCCCGTTTCGCCGCCCGCCTCGCCCCCGGGTACTCGCCCCTGGCCGAACAACGCCCGCCAGGTGCTGCCCTCGGGCCCGCCCGGCCACAGCTCCCGCGCGGCGCCGTTGGCGGCCACCACACGGCCCGCCCCGTCCAGCTCCAGCGCCGGTGCCGCGATCGCCACCGCCAGGGTGCCGGGCGCGGCGACGCGCTCGTCCTCGTGCTCCGACCCGATCACATAACGCTCGCTGCGAACCCCATCGCGGCCTACGTTACCCGATTCACGGGCGCGCTGCAGGCGAGCGGCCCAGCGCACCGG
This sequence comes from Gammaproteobacteria bacterium, assembly GCA_041623575.1. Classification (GTDB taxonomy): domain Bacteria; phylum Pseudomonadota; class Gammaproteobacteria; order JAHELT01; family JAHELT01; genus JAHELT01. The sequence goes on along the minus strand of JBFJWO010000058.1, from coordinate 13,792 downwards.
CGCGGGTTCAGTGCGACATCAACACCGGCACCGTCATGTGGTGCAGCAAGTGCCGGGTGACGCCACCGAGCACGGTCTCGCGCAGACGCGAGTGGCCGTACGCACCCATGACCAGCAGGTCGCATTTCAGGTCCGCCACCGCCTCGAGCATCCGATCCCCGGCGGCGAGGTCGGTGCGCGGCGACTGCTCGAACGCCACTTCCAGGCCGTGGCGGCGCAGCTGGGCGACGATGTACTCGCCGTCGACCGGCGCGCCATGGCCGTCCTGGACGTTGAACACCGTCACCTGCGCGACGCGGGCCAGCAGCGGCAGCGCATCGCGTACCGCGCGAGCGGCCTCCCGGCCGCCGTCCCAGGCCACCAGCGCATGGCGCACGGGCGCCGCGAATTCGCCCGCGAACGGTACCATCAGGGCGGGCGTACCGGCATCGAGCAGCAGCGAATCGGGGCTGTAGTTGTCGTTGACCCCGTCGTCAGCGGGATCGAACTGGGCCAGCACGAGCAGGTCGGCGCAACGCGCCAGCCGGCTGGCGGCGTCCGGCAGGCGGCCTTCGAGCACGTGCCACTCACAAGCCACGGCGGTGTCCGCGAGGCTGGCGCGAAAGGTCTGTTCCGCCTCGACGGCCAACTCGTCGCTGATGCGTTCGTTCTCCTCCAGTACCTCGGCCGGGATGTGGACGCCCGCATAGGCCGGGATGACGAACTGGCGCTTGATGAATATCCCGGTCAGCAGCGCCTCGTGGGCGCCGGCAAGCTGCGCGGCGAGCTTCAGGCGCGCCGCGCACCCGCTGTCGTTGTCGACGTACGTCACGATGTGTTTGATGCTCATGGCAGGTCCTCCGTGCGTTGAGTCGAACCACGCATAGTCTGCCCGAAACGCGGGCGGGTTGCCCTGATCCCGGGCCGGATACGTAGAATTGCGTATGGCCGCTGCGCCACCCCGGGGCTACTTTTACCGGTAACGAGACTATCGACCCAAAGGAGCCCGCCATGCACACCGATGACCGCGTCGTCCCATTACGCCAAGTGCGCCACGCCGAGTGCTCCACCTGCCCTCGCAACCAGGTCTGCTTCAGCCGCTTCGCCGACGGTGACCTCGCGAGTTCCCTGGAGGGCCTGCGCGTCTCGACGCGGTTGCTGCACCGGGGCGATCACGTGTTCTTCAGCGGTCAGCCGTGCACCTCGCTCGCCATCGTCAAGTCGGGACACGTCAAGACGACCATCGTTTCGGCCGAGGGCGAGGAGCAGATCACCGGCTTCTGCGGCCCGGGCGAGTTGCTCGGCGCCGACGGGCTCGCCACCAAGTTGCACAACGTCGACGTCGTCGCGCTCGGCACCGTCAGCGTGTGCATCATGAACATCGACACCCTGCTCCGCGCCGGTACCCGCCACGAGGTACTGGTGAACATCCTGAGCGGGCAGATCGTGAGCGGCGAGCGCCTGCTGCTGACGCTCGGCAAGCTCGACGCCGAACAGCGTCTCGCGGCGTTTCTGCTCGAGCAGTCGCGAGCGCGCCAGCGCGCAGGGTTCAGCGAGCGCTGCTTCACCCTGCCCATGTCGCGGGCCGACATCGGCAATCACCTCAACCTGGCGGTGGAGACCGTGAGCCGGCTGTTCACCCGCTTTCGCCAGCGCGGCCTGATCAGGTTCGAGCGCAACGAAGTCCACTGGCTGGACGTCGACGGCCTGGCGAAGGTCCGCGAGGAGCCACTCGGTTGCCAGGCGGCCGGCTAAGCCGCACCCGAGCCGCCGTTCGCCGGGCGCACGAGCACCCGGCGAACGGGCGGCGGCGACGCACGGCGGTTCCGGTCCGCCTGCTGCGGTGAGCAGCGGGCGGCGGCGTCGACGTGGATTCACTCCAGGAACAGCAACAGCGCCAGGCGCGCCTGGTCACGGCGTTGGGCAATGCCAGGTACTACCCGCACGCCGTGCAACGCGTCGAGGTGATCGAGACCCACATCTCTATCGTGCTGCTGGCCGGGGACTTCGCCTACAAGATCAAGAAACCGCTCTACCTGGGTTTCCTGGATTTCTCGAGCGCCCAGCGGCGCAAGTTCTTCTGCGAGGAGGAACTGCGGCTCAACTCGCGCCTCGCGCCGTCGATCTACCTGGGCGTGGTCACGTTCACCGCCAGCCCGGACGCGCCACTGATGCGCGATCACGGCGAGGGCTTCGAGTACGCCGTGAAGATGCGCCGTTTCGGGCAATCGAGCCTGTTCAGCGCCATGCACGCGGCTGGCACCCTTGACACTCCCCACATCGTGGCTCTGGCCCGCAAGGTGGCGGAATTTCACGCCGGCGGCGCCGCGCGCAGCAACCGCCACAGCGACTACGGCAGCTTCGGGCGCGTGCTGGCCCCGATGCTCGAGAATTTCTCCCAACTGGCGACGACGCACCTGGCGGCCGCGCTGCACGAGCAACTCGCCTTGCTGGCGCAGTGGACGAGGCGAGCGTGCCATCGCCTGCGCGAGGTCATCGATACCCGCCACGGCGACGGCAGCATCCGCGAGTGCCACGGTGACCTGCACCTCGCCAACATCGCCTGGATCGGCGGGCAGGTGGTGATTTTCGACGGTATCGAGTTCAGCCCGCACCTGCGCTGGATCGACACCGCCAGCGAAATTGCGTTCGCCGTCATGGACCTCGAACACCATGGCGAGCAGCCGCTCGCCAATCTGCTCCTGGACCACTACCTCGAGCACACGGGCGACTACGAGGCGCTGCGGTTGCTCGACCTCTACAAGGTCTACCGGGCACTGGTGCGCGCGAAGATCGTCGCCATCCGTGCCGACCAGGCCAACGCCGACGCCGGCGCCGGGGCGCGCGACGTCGAACGACTGGTCGCGCTCGCCGCCCGCTACGCCGAACCCCGCACACCGGCCCTGTACCTGACCCACGGACTGTCGGGCAGCGGCAAGTCCTATGTGGCCGAGCGACTGCTCCAGCGCTACGGCCTGATCCGCCTGCGCTCCGACCTCGTGCGCAAGTCCCTCCACGGCCTGGCCGCCGGCGCCGGCTCCGCGTCACCGCCCGGCGGCGGCATCTACACCGAGGCGGCCACCGAACGGACCTACGCCAGGCTGGCGGAGTTCGCCCGTATCTGCCTGTCGGCCGGCTACCCGGTCATCGTCGACGCGACGTTCCTGCGCCGTAGCCATCGGCAGAGGTTCCTGGGCCTGGCCGCGGAACTCGGCTTGGCGCCGACCATTCTCGACGTGCGCGCCAGCGAGGAAGATATCCGCGCGCGCCTGGCCGAGCGCGACCGCGACCCGCGCAGCGTTTCCGAGGCGGGCTGGGAGATCTACCAGCACCAGTTGCAGGTGCACGAACCCCTGGACGAGCGCGAGCAGGCGCTCAGCCTGGTGATCGAGAACCGCCACGGCGCCGAGCCCGAGCTGCCCGCGCCGCCACCGCCCTAGCCCGGTCAATGCGAGAAGCCTCGCCTGGACACCGGTACGCCTGGCGCGAAGCGGCTATCCTCGAGCAGCGTGCGGGCGCGGCATGGACGGCCCGCTGAATCGATGGCGGGCGATGTGTCCGTCGCCACGGGCTGGCCGGGGCCGAACGAGTCGACGGGCGCCCGGCAGGCCGCTTTCGCCGGCCCGCCGCGGGGTCTGGTAACATCGGCATCCTTTCCCCGCCGCGTGCACTGCGTGCGGTACCGACACAGGGCGACCATGACCCAGGAAACCGTGCTGATCGACGGCAGCGTCCCGGCGCGCGCGAGCGACGTGCTCGAGCGCCTGGCGGACCTCGAGATCGCGCAACACACGGTTTCGCATCCGCCGCTGCGTACCGTGGCCGACTCCAAGGCTCACCGCCACGATCCGCTCGGGGGCTATTCCAAGAACCTGTTCCTGCGCAACAAGAAAGGGCGGATGTGGCTGGTGACGCTGCACGAAGATCGTCACGTCGACCTGCGCGCGCTCGGCGAACACATCGGGGCCGGGCGCGTGTCCTTCGCGAGCAGCCGGCGCCTGATGAACTACCTGGGTGTGGTACCGGGCGCCGTCACGCCGCTCGCGGTCATCAACGACAAGGGCGGTGCGGTCGCGGCGGTGCTCGACTCTCGGCTGCTCGGCTTCGAGCGGGTGCACTTCCACCCGTGCGAGAACGTGTTCACTACCACGCTGGCCCCGGCTGACCTGCTGCGGTTCATGCAGGCCAGCGGCCACCCGCCCCGGATCGTGGACTGCGACCGCTTCGCGGTGGCCGCACCGGACGGCGCCATGCCTACCAGTCCTCGGTCCCGGGCTCACCCTTCACCGGGCCCGTGATCTCCGGGGTGACCCAGCCGCCGTAATAGCCGCCCGGTTGCGGCAACGCGGCGACACCGTCGACGAAGCATTCGATCAATGCCGGATAGAACGCGGTGTAGTCACGCAGAGCCCCGTAGTCGCCCGACGGTCGCGGATAACTCCAGGCCGCGCGGCGCACCGCCTCGGTCGCCACCAGCACCGTCCAGTGCACGGCCAGGCCTTTCCACTCGCACACGGTGCTGCTCCCGGGTTCCAGCACGAGTCGCTGGACGATGTCTTCGTTCGGCAGATAGTAGGCTGGCGCGCTCGCCGTCTCGCACACGCGCAGGCAGCGCGTCGATTCCGCCACCAGGCGACCGGCGTACTGCACTCGGACCTGGCGTGTCACGGTTTCGATGCGCGGTGGGCGCGGGTAGTCCCAGACCGACTCCTGCCCCGCCTGCGGGACCCGTGCGAAGTCGGGACGGCGCTCGCCGTTATAACGCCAGGGCAACGGGGCGTCCCGGCACGAACGATCGCGAAGCGGGGCGAGAGCACGTACCTGCTGCACGGTTCACGATCGTGCGAGCATGCGCCCCGGATCTGCCGTCGGACCTGCGTGAGCACGGTGACTGCGCGCCCGCAGCCAGCAGTCCGTGCCCTGCGGCCGTCGAGCCGGCCTGGTCCCGTCGTATGGCCACGATAGCGGTATGGAGGCTGATGACAAACGGCTCCCGGGCGATTTCGTCGGCCCGCACTTTACAACATTAGTACAATATTTGTATAGTTTTTCACCATGAATGACGTCAATAGATCCCCCGAGGCGCTCTTCCCCATCCGTGTCGTTGCCGAACGCACCGGGGTCAATCCGGTCACCTTGCGCGCCTGGGAGCGGCGCCACGGTCTGATCCGGCCCCAGCGCACGCCCACGGGCCATCGACTCTACAGTGCCCGCAATCTCGCCGAGGTCCGGCGGATCCTCGAACTGCTCGAACGCGGCGTACCGATCAGTCGCGTGAAGGACGTCCTGAACGAAGCCGGCGACGACGCAGCGGTGTCGTCCGAGCGCCCGCCGCTCGACGCCGACGGTGCCTGGGCGGACTACCGCAAGGCGCTGATCCGGGGAGTCGTCGATTTCGACCAGCAAGCGCTCGAGGCGACCTTCAACGATGCCCTGTCGCTCTATCCCCTGGACCTGGTCGCGCGCGAGCTGCTCGATCCGCTGTTCGATGAGCTCGAGCGGCGCTGGGAGCAGGTCGTCTACGCCGAGGGCGAGCGCCGGTTCCTGCTGAGCTACCTGCGCAACAAGCTCGGCGCGCGATTCCACCACCAGTCGCAGCGCGCGCGCGGGCCCCGACTGATCGTCGCCGCGGTGCCCGGCGGCGGATCCGAAATCGCGCCGTTGCTGCTCGGGCTCAACCTGCTCGGTGGCGGTTTCAGCGTCACGTTTCTCGGCGACGACTGCCCGCTCGAGGAACTGGAGCACGTGCGTCGGCGCACCGCCGCGCTCGGCATAGTGCTGTCGACGCGCGCGCCGCTGCGCGCGGCGCAGGTCGGCCGTGACCTGCCCCGGTTGCTGGAGCGTGCCGGTGTGCCGGTGATCCTCGTCGGGCGTGGTTGCGAGGGGCATCGCGAGGCGTTGCGCGAGCACGGGTTGACCGTGATCGGGGGCGATCTCGCGAGCGCGCTGGATACCATTCGACGGCAGGTAACGCACCAAACGCCAGACAGCGGCGACGCCGCGCCCTAGCCGTCCAGGGCGTCCGCCAGTTCCACCGGGTAGGGATCGAGGTAGTGCCTGGCGCCGGGATAGCAATCGCTGCAGCGACCAAAACACGCGTTCAGCAGCGCCCGGGGCACCGCCAACGGCAACTCCCCACCACGATAGGAGAGAATCGCGGAGTGCAGGTCGCGCCGGACACCGTCGTCGATGCGACCGCGCAGGAATCCCAGCAGGTGCTGCAGCACGTTGGTGTGCTGACCGCAGCTGGCCACCCGGCCGAGTCCTTTCATCAACAACGCGAAATAGTCGCCGCCCAGGGCAGGCAACGGGCGGCAACCGGCGCTCGCGACGAGACGCCCCGCGCGGCGATAGGCGACCGGGTCGTGGGCGAGCAACAGGAACTTGTGCCGGGCGTGGAACTCCACCAGCCCCGCCGCGTCGAGACCTTCGGCACACAGCGCGGTCCAGCGCGCGTAGACCCCGGTGCGAGTGAGGAAGCTCTCGCGCAGTCCCGGTTCGCGCAGATTGCCTGCCTCCTCCGTCGGCAACCGAATCGCGTCGAGCCTCAACGCGGCGCTCGAGGCACCGCAATGGGTATGCCCGCATCGCCCTCCAGCCTCGGCGACCGCGACGCCCTCGGGTCCGCACCCCGGCGATGCGCTCCCGAGAACCGCCCCTACAACGCCGGTCAGGTCTGCGAGGCCGCCGTTTTCGCCCCCGGGGCACAAGGCCAGCAATCGGTAGTGGCGCCCGAGACACTCGCTGACGTAACGCTCCCGCCGTCGGTCGCCGTCGAATGCTTCCCCCTGACCAAGCAGGCAACCGCTCACGAGCAGGGTGTGAAGGTCTGCAGCCTTGACGTTCATCGACTGGATTGTACAATCTTTGTAGAAGTAGTACGCTGATTGTACACACTACGTATAGCTTAGAGAAGGACATGACCCAGCCACGAAATGTTGCCATCGTGGGAGGCGGCGTCGCCGGCCTCTCCGCCGCCTGGCTGCTCAGCCACCGCTACCCGGTGACCCTGTTCGAAGCCAACTCGTACCTGGGCGGACACGCCAACACGCTCGACGTCGCGACCGCAGACGGGACGGTCAACGTCGATACGGGGTTCGTGGTGTTCAACCGTCGCAACTACCCGAATCTCGAACGGCTGTTCGGCTGGCTGGACGTCCCCACGCAGGCCACCGAGATGTCCTTTTCGCTGTCCGCCGACAACAGCAGCTACGAGTACGCCGGCAGCAATCTCGGCACGCTGTTCGCGCAACGCGGGTTGCTGGCGAACGCGGACCACTGGCGTCTACTCGGGGAGATCCTTCGCTTCAACCGTTGCGCGCACCGAGCACTCGCGCGGGGCGTGGACGACAACCGCACGCTGGGCGAATTCCTGGATGACGGGCGGTTCAGCCGCCATTTCCAGGCGCACTACCTGCTGCCCATGGGGGCTGCCATCTGGTCGTGCCCGATGCCACGTATGCGCCGGTTTCCCGTGCACAGCTTCCTGGCCTTCTTCCGCAATCACGGCCTGCTGGACCTCGTCGGCCGGCCGCGCTGGCGGACCGTGCGCGGGGGCAGTCAAACCTATGTCGAGAAGATGCAACGGCGCCTGCGCGGGCATTGCCGCACGACAGCCGTGGTGCGGGCACTGCAGCGACGGCCCGACGGCGTCGTCGTCTGCACGGACGGCGGCGCGCACGAGTTCGACGCCGCGGTCCTGGCCTGCCATGCCGACCAGGCGCTGGCGCTGCTGAGCGAACCCGACGCCGCGGAACGTTCGCTGCTGGGTGCCTTCGACTACCAGCCCAACGTCGCCTGGCTGCACAGCGACCCGACCCTGATGCCGAGCCGACGGCGCGTGTGGTCCGCCTGGAACTATCTGGCGCGCGGGGCGTGCGAGGAAGCCTGCAACCCGTCGGTCACCTACTGGATGAATCGCCTGCAACGCCTTCGGGGCGGGCGCGATTTCTTCGTTTCGCTCAATCCCCAGCGCGAGCCGGCGCTCGGCGTCGAGGCACGAATCGACTACCGCCACCCCGTGTTCGACACCGCCGCGCTCGCAGCCCAGCAGCGCCTGGGCGAGCTGCAGGGTCGCCACCGCACCTGGTTCTGCGGCAGCTACTTCGGCTACGGCTTTCACGAGGACGCGCTCAGCAGCGCCGTTGGTGTCTGCGCGTCGTTCGGCGTGGAGCCGCCATGGCAGGCCCGGCAGCCGTGGCCGCTGCGCGGCGAGGCGGCGCAGGCCCCGGCATGAGGTCCGAAGGTACGGCGCGGCACGAGGCCGCGCACCGCCTGTACATCGGTCAGGTGATGCACCGCAGGTACTTCCCGGTCCGCTATCGCTTTGCCTATTCGGTGTTCTCGCTGCTGCTCGATATCGACCGCGTGGCGGCGCTCGCCCGCGCCGTGCCCGTGTTCTCGCTGAATCGGTTCAACCTGCTCGGCTTCTACGAGCGCGATCACGGGCCGCGCGACGGGTCGGCTCTGCGGCCATGGCTGGAACGGCTGCTGGCCGGTCACGGCATCGCGGCGCCGGCGCGGGTGTGGCTGCACGCGATGCCGCGCGTCTTCGGCTATGCGTTCAACCCGCTCAGCGTCTACTACTGCTACGACCCCCTCGAGCGACCCGTGGCGATCGTGTGCGAGGTCAAGAACACCTTCGGCGAACAGCACTGTTACGTATTGCACGACGAGGGCCGCGCGTTGCGCTTTCCGCTGCAGGCCACCCGGCCCAAGGCCTTTCACGTCTCCCCGTTCATCGACATGCACGGTTGCTACGATTTCCGTTTCTCGGCGCCCGGTGAGCACCTCGCCATCGCGATCCGCCATCGCACGCAGGAAGCGACGCAACTGGCGGCCGTGCAGCGCGGGCGCGCCAGGCCCTGTACCACAGGCTCCCTGCTGGGCGCGGCGCTGAAGGTGCCCCTGGTGACCCTCAAGGTCACGGCAATGATCCACTGGCAGGCGCTGCGCATCTGGCTGGCCGGCGCGCCGTTCTATCGCAAACCAACCACCGTCGAGGAGTCGTTCAGGTGAACAGCCCGCAGCACTATCACGCATCGGCAGCCAACGCGCGCCTGCCGCTCGCCGCAAGGCCCCTGGCGGGCGCTTTGGACAAGCTGGCCCACGGCCTGATCACCATGACGCACGCCTCCGGGACCTGGGCGTTCTCCGGCCGGGACTCCCTGCATCGGCAGGCACACCTGCACCTGCACCGCGCGTCGGGGCTGCTCTGGCGGGTATTACGCCGCGGCGACATCGGGCTCGCCGAGTCCTTCATCAAGGGCGAATGGAGCAGCGCTTCGCTGGTCGACCTGCTGGAGGTGCTGGCATTGAACGAGCAGCGGATCAATGGCATCTCGCGGCCGACCACCTGGCGCGGGCGCCTGCGCCACCGCCTGCGGGACAACTCCCGGCGCCGCAGCAAGCGCAATATCGCGCACCACTACGACCTCGGCAACGAGTTCTACGCCTGCTGGCTGGACGAGACCCTGACCTACTCGGCGGCGGCCTTCGCGAGCCCGGGCGAATCGCTGGCGAGCGCGCAGCAGCGCAAGTACGCGCAACTCCTCGACGCACTGGACGCGCGCCCCGGGGAACGCGTGCTCGAGATCGGGTGCGGCTGGGGCGGCCTCGCCGAGGCCGCCGTCGAGCGTGGCCACGCGGTCCACGGCATCACCCTGTCGCGCGAACAACTCGCCTACGCCCGTAGCCGGCTCGACGCGCACCCGAACGGCGCGCTGGCACAGTTCGAACTGCGCGACTACCGCGATCTCGAAGGGACCTACGACCACGTGGCGAGCATCGAGATGTTCGAGGCGGTCGGCGAACGCTACTGGCCGCGTTTCTTCCACGCCATGCGCAATGCTTTGCGCCCGGGCGGGCGCGCCGCGTTGCAGTTCATCACCATCGACGAGGACTGTTACGAGCACTACCGGCGCAACCCCGATTTCATTCAACTCTACATCTTCCCGGGCGGCATGCTGCCGACCCTGGAGCGCTTCGAGCGGGCGGCCAGCGCGGCCGGGTTCAGGGTCCTGCAAAGCGGCCTGCACGGCGCCGACTATGCCCGCACCCTCAACCGCTGGGCGACGCGCTTCACGGCCGCACGCGAGCGCGTCGCCGCGCTCGGCTTCGACGAGCGATTCCTGCGCATGTGGGACTACTACCTCGCCTACTGCGAAGCCGGTTTTCGCATCGGGCGGGTCGACCTCGCACGGGTCACGCTCGAACGGGTGGGTTGACCGGGCAACACGCACTCGACGACAGCGGCGACGCGGGACCCGGGGCCCCGGGTGTTTATGCGCGGGCGGTTTGAACGCATACTGTCGCACGGCACTACGACGCGCGTGGAGCGAGCCCATGACCGACCCTGTGATCATCACCTGCGCCATCACCGGTTCGCAGACCACCAAGGCGATGAACCCTGCGGTGCCGATCACGCCCGCGGAGCAGATCGAATCGACCCACGAGGCATTCGAAGCCGGCGCCACGCTGGTGCATGCCCACGTGCGCAACCCGGACGAGACGTCTTCGTCCGATCCGGCGCTGTTCGCCGAGTTGCAGGAGGGTATTCGCAAGCACTGCCCGGGCATGATCGTGCAGTTCTCCACCGGTGGGCGCGGTCGCGACCCCGCCGAGCGGGGCAAGCCCCTGTACCTGCGCCCGGACATGGCTTCGCTCGCCACCGGCTCGGTGAATTTCGCCACCTCCGTCTACGAGAACACGCCGCAGCTCATCGACGCGCTGGCGAGTGACATGCTCGAGTACGGCATCAAGCCCGAGATCGAGGTGTTCGATCTCGCGATGCTCTACAACGCGCGAGCGCTGCTCGACCGCGATCTGCTGCGCGCGCCGTTGCACGTGCAGTTCGTGTTGGGGATCCGCAACGCCCTCCCCGCCCGGCGCAGCCTGCTCGAGTTCCTGGTGCGCGAGCTCGGCGACGTGCTGCCCGATGCCACCTGGGTGGCCGCGGGCGTCGGGCGCCACCAGTTCGACGTGGCACGCTGGTGCGCGGAGCTGGGCGGCAACATTCGCGTCGGGCTCGAGGACGGCGTGCGCATCAGCAAGGAAGCGCTCGCCGCCAGTAACGCCGAGATGGTTCGCCAGGCCGCGACCCTGGTTGCCGAGGCCGGCCGCTCCGTGGCCACGGCCGCCGAGGCGCGCACGCTCCTGCACCTGGCCCCCGCCGCTTGAGCGGCACCGGCCCGCCCGCGGCGGGCACTCCCGTACCGGCACCGCCCGGCGCCGGGCGCACGTCGTGGCTTCGCGTACTGGTGGCGGTCGCCGCCGGGTTCGCCGTCGCGTTCCAGATGGGCAAGGTGCCGGCGGCCATTCCGGCGCTCATGCGCGACCTCGACATCGGCCTGCTGGGCGCCGGCGCCGTGGTCTCGGTCTTCAGCCTGCTGACCGCCGCCACCGGGTTGCTGATGGGTCAGCTGGCCGGGCGTTTCGGGTACTTTCGCTGCGGTGTCACCGCACTGCTGGTCGCCGCGCTGGCAGGCCTGGGCGGCGCCTTCAGCACCGGCCTGCCGGCACTGCTCGCGACACGCGTCCTCGAGGGACTCGGGTTCATCCTCGCCGTGGTAGCGTTGCCACCGCTGATCGTGGCCGCCGCGGCGGCGCGCGACCGGCCGCTGGTGCTGGGCATCTGGGGTGCATTCGTGCCCGGCGGCATGGCCATCATGCTGGTTCTCTCCCCGCCGTTGCTGGCCGCGCTCGGCTGGCGCGGGCTGTGGGTGAGTTCCACCGTGCTGATCCTGGCGGCGTGTGCGGTGCTGGCGATCGTGTTTCGCGCCAACGCGTCGACGCCCCCCCAGTCGTCGCCGGCGCCGTCCGGTGGTGTGCTGCATCGGGGTCCACTGCTGCTGGCCGGCAGTTTTGCGGCCTACTCGGCTCAGTTCGTGGCCCTGACGAGCTTTCTTCCCACCTTGCTCATCGACCGCGACGGTTTCGGCGTCACGCCCGCAGCGCACCTGAGCGCCCTGGTCATGGTGGCCAACGCGCTGGGCAACGTGCTGGCCGGCTGGTTGCTGCGCCGCGGTCTGGGCCGCCGCCGCCTGCTGATCGGCGCCCACCTGGTAATGGCCCTGAGCGCGCTCACGATCTATTCCGACCCCGGGACCGGGGCGCGCGTGAGCACGGCGCTCGTGTTCGCCCTGAGCGGCGGGCTGCTGCCGGGCGCGATGTTCGCGAGCGCCCCGGAGTACACGCCGGAGCCCGCCCGTTTGTCGGCGGCGCTGGGCCTGCTGATCCAGGGCGCGGGGATCGGGCAGACGCTCGGTCCGGTGTGCATCAGCGCGCTGGTCACGTTCGCCGGCACCTGGCACGCCGGCGGGCTCTTCGCCGTCGCGGCGGGCGCCCTCGGCATTGCCTGCGTAGCCGCCCTCCCGGCCCGCGCCTCGCCTCGGTAGGAACCGGCGCGATGCGCCCGACCCCGATCGAAACCTGCCAGCGTTCGAGGTGGGAATGGTAGCATTGAGCACGTGCTCGACCTGGCACGAGGAGTCCGTGAAACACTTGCCGATCAGCCTCGGGTTGCTCAAGAAAGCGATCGACACCGCCAACGACGGCCTGCTCATCGCCGAGCAGGAAGGCGACGACACCATCATCCTCTACGCCAACGCCGCATTCGAGCGACTGACCGGCTACAGCGAGGAGGAGATTCTCTACCGCGACTGCCGCTTTCTGCAGAACGACGATCGCGACCAGCCCGGGCGCGCGCTCATTCGCCGCGCCATCGAGGCCGGCGAACCCTGCCGCGTGGTGTTACGCAACTACCGCAAGGACGGCACCGCGTTCTGGAACGAGCTGTCCATCACGCCGGTCGTCAACGACGAAGACGGTCTGACCTACTTCATCGGCATCCAGCACCAGGTCGACGCCCCGCCCTGAGGGCGCCGCGCCAGGCGCTTCAGGAACGGCTGGCCAGGAATTCGACCACGTCGATCTTGCTGATGATGCCGACGATCGCGCCCTGCTCCATCACCACCGCGACGTTGTTGTCGTCGAACACGCGCTGCACGCGCGTGAGCGGGTCCTCGGGCTTGACCAGGCCCTGCAGTTCCTTGGCGACCTTTTGCGCCGGGTCCTCGGCGCTGCAGGTGCCGCCCACCAGACCCTGCAGGATGTCGAACTCGTGAATCATGCGCAGGGGCTGCTCGCCCTGCGCCGCCGGGCGCAACGGCATCTGGCTGATGCCGAGCTGCGACATGCGGGCAACCACATTGGACAGCGGCTCGTCGGCATCGGCGAACTGCACCTCGCCGCGCTTGAACTCCAGCACCTGGCGCACGTTGCCCAGGCGTTGTTCCGGGCCCAGGAACCCCATGTCCTTCATCCAGTCGTCGTTGTAGAGCTTGCTCAGGTAGCGGTTGCCGGTATCGGGGATGATGACGATCACGTTCTTGCCGGGACCGAGCTTGCGCGCGGCGTAGAGGGCGCCGTAGAGGGCCGTTCCGCAGGAGCCGCCGGCGAAGATGCCTTCCTCGCGGGCGAGCCGGCGCGCGAGCAGGAACGAGTCGCGGTCGCTCACCTGGATGACCTCGTCGATGACCGAGAAGTCGAGTGTCTGCACCATGAAGTCGTGGCCGATACCCTCGACGCGGTAGATGCCGCTTTCGCCCGACTCGCCCTTGTAGAACTCGTCGAAATAGATGCTGCCGTAAGGATCGGGACAGATGATGCTCAACGCGCGTCCGGCCTCGGCGGCTTTCTCCTTGAGGTACTTGCCGGCGCCGGAGATCGTTCCGCCGGTGCCGATACCGCCGACCAGGCAGTCGATCTCGCCTTCGCTGTCCTCCCAGATCTCCGGGCCGGTGGTGAGGTAGTG
>JBFJWO010000057.1:0-14577 GCA_041623575.1 Gammaproteobacteria bacterium | reverse complement strand
TGGGACGAGTGGTTCGGGATGACGCTGCCCTGGATCGGCCTGATCCCGCCGCCGACGGACGTGGTGGTCGCCTGGGGCGAGGTGCTGCCGCAGGCCGGGTACTGGCAGAGCTGGTACCTGAGCTTCCAGCGCGTGCTGTCCGGCTTCATCGCCGCGCAGATCGTCGGCATCCCGCTCGGGCTGGCGCTGGCGGTCAATCGCTACTTCCGCCAGTTCTTCTTCCCGGTGTTCGAGGTGCTGCGACCCATTCCCCCGCTCGCCTGGGTCCCCGCCTCGCTGATCTTCTGGCCGACCAACGAGATGTCCATCGCCTTCGTGACGTTCCTGGGCGCGTTCTTCACCATCGTGATCAACGTCCTGGGCGGCGCCCGCACCATCGACATCTCGCTGCTGCGCGCCGCGCAGTCGATGGGCGCGACCCAATGGGACCTGTTCTGGCGCATCGTGCTGCCCGGGACGCTGCCCTCGATCTTCACCGGCGCGGCAGTCGGCATGGGTATCACGTGGGAGGTCGTGCTGGCCGCGGAAATGATCTCCGGCGGCGGCACCCAGGCCGGCGGCGGGCTCGGTTTCTTCATCTGGAATTCGTACATGGGCGGCTCGCTCGAGCAGATCGTGGTCGGCATGATCAGCATCGGCATCGCCGGCTACCTGTCCAGCAGCTTCATCCGCTGGCTGGGCGATCGCCTGATGCCCTGGCGCAGGCTGTTCTGAGGGGCGAGCAGGCAATGGCCGAACCATCCATCACCCAGGCCCCGGTGCGGGCCGACGTCGAGCTGCGAAACGTCACCAAGAGCTACGGCGAGGAGTGGGAGCGCCAGGTCGTGATCGACGACCTCACGCTGAGCCTGCCGGCCGGCGAGCTGACCGCGATCGTCGGCCCGTCGGGCTGCGGCAAGACCACCCTGGTCAACCTGGTGGCCGGGTTCGACCGCCTCGACGGCGGCTCGATAGAGGTCAACGGCGAGCCGGTCCGCGGGCCGAGCCACGAACGCATGGTGGTGTTCCAGGAAACCGCCCTGTTGCCCTGGCTCACCACCTATCAGAACGTCGCCTTCGGGCCGCGGATCCGGCGCGACAGGAGCGAGCAGCAGCTGAAGAGCGAGATCGACCTGCTGCTCGACAAGGTCGGCCTGAGCGACTTCAAGGACAAGTACCCGCTGCAGTTGTCCGGCGGTATGCAGCGCCGGGCCGAGCTGGCCCGCGCGATCATGAACCGCCCGCTGCTGATGATCATGGACGAGCCCTTCCGCGGGCTGGACGCCATGACCCGTGAGCTCATGCAGGAGTTCTTCGCCGAGTTGCTCGAGGAGAGCGGGCGCACCAGCATGTTCGTCACCTCCGAGATCGAGGAGGCGATTTTTCTCGCCGACCGCCTGGTGGTGCTCTCCAACCGCCCGGTGAAGGTGCGCGCGGTCATTCCCATCGAGCTGCCCCGGCCGCGCGAGTTCCACATGCTCAGCACTCCCGAGGCATACGAGTACAAGCAGCAGGCGTTGGAGATCCTGCACGAGGAGGCGCTCAAGAGCTTCAAGGGCAGCGACGCCGAGTCGGACTTCATGGCCGCCCATCGACGGTCCTGACAATCGCCGGGGCCCACGGTTGCCCGGCACACCCGATGGAACTGCTCGACGCGCTGCTGCAACGCTCGCTCATCGTCACGCTCGCCATCGCCGGCGCCTGCATCGCCACGCTGGGCTCTTTCCTCGGCGGGCGGCTGCAGCGTATCGATCCGCGCCTGCCGCGGCTGGTGATACGCACGGGTTACGCGCTGGCCTGGTCGAGCGTGGTGCTGTTCGTGATCGCCGGGTTTCGCGCCGCCTACGTATGACCTGCGCCAAGCGGGCGCCGGGCCGGCGTCGATGATCGAGGCCGATGCGTTGAGCGCGCGCCTCGGCGATCGCCTCGTCGTGGATGCCGTGTCCTTCACCGTGAACCCCGCCACGGTGGTCGGGTTTCTCGGGCCCAATGGCGCCGGCAAGTCGACCACCATGCGCATGTTGAGCGGCTACGTGCTGCCGCTCGGCGGTGAGGCGCGCGTGTGCGGTTTCGACGTCGTGCGCGAACGGCGCGCGGCACAGGCGAAGATCGGCTACCTCCCGGAAGCCGCGCAGGGGTTTGCCGATCTCGCGGTCGGCGACTTCCTGCGATTCTGCGGCGAGGCGCGGGGGCTGCGAGGCGGCGCCCTGCTGGCCGCCATCGACCGCGTGTGCACGCAGATCGAACTCGAGCCGGTGCTCTGCGCACGCCTGGGCGAGTTGTCGAAGGGCTGGCGGCAGCGGGCCTGGTTCGCGCAGGCCCTGCTGCACGACCCCCCGGTGCTCATACTCGACGAACCGACCGACGGGCTCGACCCGAACCAGAAGCGCCACGTTCGCGCCCTGATCCGCGACCTCGCGCCGCGCAAGACGATCCTGCTCTCGACGCACATCCTCGAGGAAGCCGAGGAGTTGTGTTCGCGTGCCATCGTGATCGCCGCCGGGCGCATCGTGGCCGACGCGCCCACCGCCTCCCTGCTCGACGACGACGGGCGCCTGACCACCGGTTTCCATCGACTCACGAGCCTCGACACGCGTGGCCGGCCCGCCTGACCAAGGACCGGGGTCGGCTTCGGCGAGCGAGCGGCCACCGTCGCGGGCGAGCCAGAGCGCGGCGGTCTTTCGACACGAGGTGCGCATCCTGGCGGGCGCCTCGCTGACGTACGTGTTTCTGGCCGGGTTCCTGCTGGCCCTCGCCGCCTGCATCTTCCTGATCGCCGATTTCTACGCCACCGACGAGGCGAGCATCCGCCCGCTGCTGGTGTTCCTGCCGTGGGTGGGGATGGTGTTCGTCCCCGCGCTTGCCATGCGCGCCTGGCACGACGGCGGGCCGGCGGACACCGGGCAGGAGTTGCTGCTGACGTTGCCGTTGCGGGTGGGCTCGATCGTCACCGGCAAGTTCCTCGCCGGCTACTGCCTGTTGCTGCTGACGCTGGCGTTCACCTTCCCGTTCGCGCTGAGCGTCATCTACCTGGGCGAACCGGACCCCGGGGCGCTGGCCTGCGGCTACCTGGGCGCCGCCCTTATGCTCGGCGCCAGCTACGCCGTCGCGCTGCTGGTCGCGAGCCTGACGCGCGAGCAGACCGGCGCGTTCGTCGCGGCGCTCGTGGCGTTGTTCGTCCTGACCCTGCTAGGCTGGGACGTGCTGGCCCGCGCGCTGCAGAGTCGGCTGACGGCGGGCGTCCTGGACACGCTGACCTACCTGAGCCCCAAGACCTGGCTCGACGCGCTGGGGCGCGGGGTGATCGACCTGCCGGGGGTCGGCTACTTCGCGCTGGTAGGCGGGCTCGCCCTCACCGGCACCCGCGCCGTCATCGACTCGCGACGCCGGCGTGCGAGGCACGCCGGGGCGGTCGTCCGTCGCCTGCTGGCCGGGTTCGGCGGAATCGCGCTGCTGGCCGGCGCGATGCACGTCCTGGTGCGCGTTCCCGCCGCCCTCGACCTGACGGCGGAGCGAGAATTCACCCTGCATGCGGGGACCCGCTCGGTCATCGCCGGTGTGCCGGCGCCGACGCGGATCGCCTTGTACTGGAGCGAGACCGAGACGTCGGTGCCGACCGCCATCCGCAGCCACGCGCACCGCACGCGCGCCCTGCTGCAGGAGATGGTGCGCGCCGGCGCCGGGCGGCTGACACTCGAGTCCCACGACCCGCAGCCCGACACCGACACCGAGCTGCAGGCCGGGGCGCTCGGCATGCAGCGCGTGGCGATGAGCTCGGGCGACCATTTCTACCTGGGGGCCACCTTTCGCAACGGCGAGCGGATCGCCCGCATCCCCTACTTCGACATCCGCCGCGCGCGCCTCACCGAGTACGACATCGCGCTCGCCCTGAACAGCCTCGCGCAGGCCGACGTACCGCGCCTCGCCGTGGTGAGCCCGCTACTCGCGCCTACCACCGCGCAACGCGACCGCGAAGGCATGTCCTTCATGTCGGAGCTGCGTAAAGCCTACGACGTGGCGGTGGTGCCCTATTTCGCCAGCGAACTGCCGCCGGAGGTCGACGTGGTGCTGCTGATCCAGCCGGTGATCCTGCAAAAGCGCATGCTCTACGCGCTCGACCAGTTCCTGATGGCGGGTGGGCGTGTGATCGCGATGCTCGATCCCCACGTGCGTTTCGAGCGCGGCGCCAACAGCGCGCGGTTTCAGCCCTCGACCGCCGTCGACGACCTGTCCGACCTGCTCGCGCGCTACGGTATCGGGTACACGCCCGCGCGCGTCGTCGGCGACGCGACGCTGGCGACCACGGTGTCGACGCCGGACGGCGGATCGCTTGCCTTTCCGTTCTGGTTGCGGGTCCCCGCCACCGGGTTGTCGGACGCCCACCCCGTGACCGCCTCGCTCAACGAACTCCTGTTCGCCGAGGCCGGCGAGCTGCACATCGAGCCCGGTTCGCAGGCGCAGGCCCTGATCGACACCAGCGCGCGCAGCGGCCTGCTGGGCGCGGAGTCCTTCGCGCAACTCGACCCCGAGCGACTGTCCGCGGCCTTCGAGCCCGACGGCAAGCGACGGACGCTCGCGGTGGTGCGCGGCGGGCGCTTCGACAGCGCGTTCGCCGCCGCACCCGACGGGGCACCGGCGCACGGGCATCGCTCCAGCTCGCAGCCGGGTGCGTTGCTGTTCGTGATCGCCGATACCGACTGGCTGTTCGACCCGTGGGCCGTGCAGAGCGTACCCGTTGGGGGCCAGCACATCGTTCGCCCGCTGAACGACAACCTCGCGTTGCTGCTGAACCTGATCGAGTACGCCGCCGGCGACCCGGCGCTGCTGGCCATCCGTTCGCGCGGGCGCCTGCAACGCCCGTTCACTCGCGTGGCGGCGCTGCTGGCCGAAGCACAGGAACGCTACCGCGCACAGGAGTCGGCGCTGGTGGAGCGGCTCGCCGCGCTGGAGCGGCAAGCCGAATCGGCCGGGCTCGGGCCGAGCGACCCGGGTTACCTCGCGAGTCAGCGGGCGTTGCTGCCGCTGCGCCGCGAGCTGCGGGCCACCCGGCGGTTGATCCGCGAATCGGTCGTCCGCCTGGGCGAGCGCCTGACCTTGATCAACCTGCTGGCAGGCCCGATCCTGGCCGCGGCCTTGTGGGCAGTGGCGGGCCGGCGCCGGCGCACGCACCCGCCAACCACGCTCACAGGCTAGCGAGCTGTTCCTCGAGCGAGCCGTTCACCAGCGCCTCCTCCATGAGTTCGACGACGGCCTTGGTCATCGGCATCATCGGGCTGCCCCGCAACCACACCAGCCCGACGGTCTGGGTCACGCGCGGCTCCTCGAGCAGCAGCACGCGCGTGTTGGCCACGGCCCCGATGGCCTCCATGAAATACCTCGGGACGACCGTGGCGAGCTGGCCCTGGGTGACGTGAAACGCCAGGTTGATGAGCGCGTTCGATTCCAGCCGCGGTGTCGGCTGGTGGCCGCTGGCGGCGAAGGCGCTGTCGGTGATCTGCCGCTCGTGGGTAGCCGGTGAAAGCAGGCCGAGCGGCAGCGCCGCCGCCTCCGCCCAGGTCACGGACGTGCGGCCCTCGAACCAGTCGTTCTGGGGAATCAGCAGGTGGAACGGCTCCTGGTAGAGCGGCAGGTTGTTGAGCCGCTCGAGCGGCTGCTCCTCGAGGTAGGTGATACCGACGTCGAACTCGAAGTTGATCAGCCCGAGTTTCATCTCGTCGAGCCCGCGAAACTGGATGTCTACCAGCACGCCGGGATGTTTCTCGAGGAACAGGCGGTCGATGAGCCCGGTGATCGGCATGCTCATGGGCATCGCCGCGATCCGCAAGCGCCCGTTGAGGTTGCCGCGCATGATGCCGAGTTCTTCGACCATCGCGTCGCGGTCGGCCAGGATGCGCTTCGACCACTCCACGACCCGGCGCCCCTCGGCGGTGAATCCCTGGAAACGCTGGTGGCGCAGGATGATGGGTACGCCGAGTTCCTGCTCGAGTTTCTTGATCGCGTTCGACAAGGTCGGCTGCGAGACACTGCAGCGCTGCGACGCACGCCCGAAGTGACCCTCCTGTTCGAGGGCGACGAGGTAGTGGAACTGGCGCAGGAACATGGCCGTGAATGCCCGGATGAGTGATTGATGAAATCTATCAAATCAGTAATACATTCTCCCTCGTCGATTGTCCAGCAGTCGCTGTCGATTGACCTGGATCAGTCGATGCGGCCGACCTTGCGGTACACCGAACAACGTCACCAACCATCCGATCAGGGTAAACCCATGGTCCAGACCCGCAGCGATCTCGAGCCGGACATGCCTCCGTGCTACAACAAGCAGTGGTGCCCCAAGTGCGCCTATCTCGTGCATTGCATCGAGCGCCAGGGCGGCGAACGCAACAAGGTCCGCTGGCCGGCCGTGGCGCTGACGCTGCTGGTCGTCGCCGGGCTGCTGGCCGCGCCCTGGCTCTAGCGCGGCGACGCTGCCCGTGTGCGGCACACGGGCGCGGATCGGCGCCGCTACGCCCGCCGTGACCGGTTCCCACTTCGGCGCCCGCCGGGCTACGCGGAGGTTTGCGCGCACCCGCGCTTCCTAGTTAAATGCGGCGATGCCGAGCGCGCATCGATCGCCTCTCCCCTGGCCAACGCGAACGCGCACCGCGCGCTACCTCGCCCGGTGAGCCTGTCGCTCGGGCTCCTGCCGCTCGCCCTCGTCGGGTTGCTGGTCGGCGTGCTGATCGGCTGCGTCGGCATCGGCGGCGTGCTGCTGGTACCGGCGCTGACCTACCTCGGCGGCATGGACATCCAGGTCGCCATTGCCAGCTGCATGTTGAGTTACCTGTTCAGCGGGCTGGTGGGCGCGATCGCCTACTCGCGACACGGCTCCATCCGCTGGGGCATGTGCGGCTCGCTGGCGCTGGGCGCGATGCCGGGCGCCTACCTCGGCGCACTGGCCGTGTCCGTGGTGCCGGGGATGTGGCTGGAGGTCCTGATCGCCGTCCTGATCCTGTTCGCCGGGATCAATGCGCTCGGCGAGCGCGACGACGCGGGGCGCCCGGCCGTTGAGCTCGACCACCTGCGCCTCACCGCCATCGGGGCGCTGACCGGGTTCGGCTCCGCCATGAGCGGAACGGGCGGGCCGTTGATCCTGGTGCCGCTGCTGGTGTGGCTGAACCTGCCGGTCCTGACCGCAGTCGGCCTGAGCCAGGTCATCCAGCTGCCGGTGGCCTCGCTGGCGACGCTTGGCAATCTCACGCACGGGCGGATCGACTGGGCGGTGGGCCTGGGCATCGCGCTGCTGCTCATGCTCGGGGTCGCCGTCGGCGCCCGGATCGCCCACCGGGTGTCGGCAGGCGGACTCAAGCGCGTGGTGGCTTTCGCGCTGATCGGCGTCGGTACGCTGATCGTGGCGCGGCTGGGGTACCCGCTGCTCAGGGCGGCGTTGGCGTGAGTGGGCTCGATCCAACGCACCTGGTGCGCGATTTCGGCGACGCGCGGGCCGAGGCGCTGGCCTGCCGGGGCGATTGCGCCCTGTTCGATTTCTCCTTTCTCGCACGCGCCAGCCTCAGCGGACCGCGCGCCCGCGACGACCTGCAGCAGTTCTGCGGCCGGTCCCTCGCGGGCCTGGTGCCCGGGCGGCTCGTCTATGCCCTGCGGTGCGACGCCGGCCACCGGGTGGTGTCCGATCTCACCATCTGGTGCCTCGCGCAGAACATGTTCGAGCTGATGAGCGGGCGCCACGAGGACGTGGCAGCCCTCGCCGGCGCCTGTCACCATTCCAGCGACCTGCGCGACCTGAGCGGGAACACCGCGGTCATCGCGGTCCAGGGACCCCGTTCGCTGGCGGCGCTGGCAGGCATGGTAGACGCCCGCGCCCTTGCCGCACTGCCCTACTTCGGCCACGCGGCGTTCGACGCTTTCGGCGCGCGCTGCCGCATCGGGCGGGTCGGCTACACCGGTGAGCGGGGCTTCGAGGTCGTGCTCGCGCGCGAACGCTTCGCCGATGCCTGGCGGGCGCTCGCCGAACGTGCGCGCCCCGCTGGGTTCGCGGCCGCCGATTGCCTGCGCATCGAAGCGGGCTTCATGCTGTTCGTCAACGAATGCCGGCTCGGGGCGACGCCGCGGGAACTCGGGCTCGGATTCTGCTATGCGCCCGCCTGCCCGCCGCCGGTCATGCGCCTGGTGGGGTTCTTTGCCGACGGCCCCGCCCCGCCGCCGCTGTGGCAGCCACCTGGCGGCGGCACCTCGCCGCCGGGCGAGGGCGAGATCGTCGTCACCTCGGTCTGCTTCAGCCCGACACTGGGCAGGACCCTCGGCCTGGGGTTCGTGGCCGCCGGGGCCGCAAACCCCGGAGCGCGCGTGCTTGACCGGCGCAGCGGGTTCGGCGAGGTAGCGCTGGCCGGGCTGCCCTTCGTGGACCCGGAAAAGCGGCGCGCCCGTGGAGCGTGGCCCACGCCGCCCGCGGAGCGCCCGGAGCCCGGCTGAGGGTGCGCCGACGCTCCCCACTGATTGGCCCGGCCTATCAATCGCCGCGCGAGCGCATTCCCGTCTATCATTCGATTAACAAGATCACTTTGACGCGGGTTTTCGCCGCTGCCTAACATCGCCGGAATAAGCCGCTACCGGCGGTAACAGCCCTACGCTGACATCCGGAGGAGTACCCATGGCCGAGTCGACTGCGAAACGCAGGAAAGTCACGCTCCGTTCGCTCGAGAAGAAGATGCGCGAGGGCGAACAGATCGTGCAGATGGCGATCTACGACTACCGCAGCGCGGTGATCGCCGACCGCCTGGGGATAGACATCCTGTGCGTCTCCGACACCGGCGGCATGATCCTGTTCGGGCACAAGAGCACCGTCACGGTGAGCTTCGACGAGGTCATGATGATGGCCAAGGGCATCGACCGCGGCAGCCAGTACGGGCTGCGGATGGTCGACATGCCCTACTGGAGCTTTCACAAGTCCCCGGAGCAGGCGGTGGAGAACGCCGGGCGCTTCGTCCACGAGGCCAATGCCGAAGTGATGAAGTGCGAGGGCAACTACCACCACGCCAAGAACATCGAAGCCATCGTGCGCGCCGGCATCCCGGTGCAGGGGCACATCGGCATCACGCCCATGCGCATGCCGCAGCTCGGCGGGTTCTTCGCCCAGGGCAAGACCGCCGATCGGGCCAAGGAGCTCGTCGACGACGCCATGGCCATGGTCGATGCCGGCTGTTTCTCGATCATGACCGAGGTCTGCACCGAGGAGGTCACCGCCTACCTCGCCGAGGTGCTGCCGGTGCCCGTCATCAGCCTGGGCGCCGGCCAGGGCGGTCACGGCGTGCATATCATCACCTCCGACCTGATGCACCTGTACGAGGAGCACACGCCCCGCCACTCCAAGGTCTACACGGACCTCATCCCGATCATCGAGGACGTCTTCACCCGCTACCGCGACGAGGTGCGCGAGCACGTCTACCCCGGTCGCGAGCACACGGTGTACATGTCCGACGACGAGGTGCGCAAGTTCGCCACCGACATGAAGTGGGAATCCAAGCTCGCGCAACTCGACGCCAAGCGCGCCTGAGCGTCGGCGCGGCAACGGTCGACCCGCCAGGCGCAAGCGATCGATCCATTGCCCTGGGGAACTTTACAAATCGAGGATCTTGGTATCTGATGACCGGCCAGTAGTGCGCGACGATTTCCCGGCGAGACCGCCGGGCCGCCGCGAACGGCCGCCAGTCGAGGGGACAGCAATATGCCTGCACGCAACCTGGAAAAGTGGAACAAGCCGCCCGCCGGCCTCAAGCCCGGCGAGTGGGTCGACAGTCGAATCTATTCCGACCAGGACCTGTTCGAAGAGGAACTCACGAAGATCTGGAAGAAGACCTGGATCCCCGTGTGTCACGAGTCGGAGCTGCCCGAGCCTTACGACTTTCGAACGATGAGCATCGCCCGCGAGCCGGTCATCGTGGTGCGCGGCCCGGACAAGCAGGTCCGCGCCTTCCTCAACGTGTGCCCGCATCGCGCCAACACCATCGAGCTGCGCCCGTCGGGGAGCTTCAAGGAGGGGACCGCCTCCGGCAACCCGAAGCACATGACGTGCATGTTTCACGCCTGGCAGTTCGACATGAAGGGCAACTGCGTGTTCATCTCGCGCGAGAAAGAGGGCTACCAGGACCGCCTGTGCCCGCAGGACGTAGGCCTGCGCCGCCTGCGCTGCGAGGTGCACTTCGGCGGCTTCGTCTGGGTGTGCCTGGACGACAAGATGGACAAGAGCGTCGCGCAATGGGGCGCCGGGTGCTTCGAGGCGCTGCAGAAGCCGCTCGATGCCGAGCCGCTGGAGGTGTTCCACTACCACAAGGCCATCATTCCGTGTAACTACAAGCTGTGGCACGACACCAACTGCGAGTTCTACCACGACTACCTGCACTACCATAACCGGATCACCGGGTTCAACGACGCCTATTTCGCGCGCAAGAACACCGGCTTCCCGAACGGCCACGTGGTGGTCGGCAGCTTCGAAGTGCAGTACGACCAGTACAAGGGCTTCGAGTCGCGCAAGGAGGTCTCTTTCCCGCACCTGCCGCCCAATCACTGGTACATGATCGACATGTTCCCGGGGATGAACTTCAACCTGCGCGGCTCGGCGCTGCGCTGCGACATCATGACCCCGCTGTCGCCCGACAAGGTGATGATCGAGTTTCGCGGCCTGGGGCTGAAGAGCGACGATCCCGAGACCCGCCAGGCCCGTATCGAGCATCACAACACGATCTGGGGTCCGTTCGGGCGCAACCTGCACGAAGACCTGCTGGCCGTCACGGGCCAGGGCGCGGCGATGCATCCGGACGCCGACCGGCGCCGGATCCTGCACGGGCGTCACGAGAACGAGACCATCCACGACGAGATCGGGATGCGCCACTTCTACGACGAGTGGGGCAAGTGGATGGACCGATCGCCCTCCAACCCGGACCTCAAGTACGGCGAAGGGCACAACTACATGGCCGTGAATCCCTAGACCGGGCATGGCGTGCGCCGGACCCGACCGGCGCGGCGCCCGGCGCGAACCGATTTCGTGGCCCGGACACCGGGTGGAGTACCCCGAAGCCAATGAGCACTGACACCGCGGCGGCGATCCGCGACCTGATATACAAAGCAACGCTGTGCCTCGACGACCTCGACTGGCAGGGCTGGCTGGACCTTTGCGACGAGGACTTCCAGTACGCCATCAAGGCCTACAGCCCCGAGATCAGAAAGGACATGTGCTACCTCAACGGCAGCCGTGAAGATCTCGCGAACATGACCGAGATGCTGCCCAAGCACAACACCGACCACTCGCCGCTCAGTCGTCACACGGTCGTCTACGAGGTCGGTGTGGACGAGTCCTCGGGTACCGCGCAGGCGGTATCGGCGTTCACCGTCCATCAGACCCAGCTCGACGGGACGAACTCTCATGTCGATGCCGGCGAGTCGCGACTGTTCCTGGTCGGCAAGTACTACGACAAGTTCCGCATCGACGGCGACGCGGTCAAGTTCGTCGAGCGTACCGTTCGGCTCAACACGCGGCGCCTGGACAAGGGCTCGCACTGGCCCATCTGAGCAGGAGACGGGGCGCCGGCCATGAGCGCGTTCGCCCGCCGATGCCCGTCGTCGAGGAGCTGCGTATGACGTGGAAGCGCGCCTGCGCCGCCGACGAAGTGGCGGTCGATTCGCTGAAAAAGTTCTCTGTCGACGGGGTCGAGCTGGTTATCGCGAACCTGGGCGGCGAGTTTCGCGCGATCCCGCCGGCATGCCCGCACATGGAGGAGCAGCTGGAGCAGTCGGGCATCTGCGCCGGGGGCGTGCTGACCTGCACCAAGCACCTCTGGCAGTGGGACCTGCGCACCGGCGAGCAGCGGGGACCGGCCGAGAAGCCGCTGCTCATGTACGAGGTGCGTTGCGAAGGCAATGACGTCATGGTGCGAATCGACGAAGAGCTCGCCTACGAGTACGGCAGCGAGGACGATGACGATTTCGAGTGGTGAGTGAGCACGCCGGTCCGTCGCCGCTGACCCGGAATCCCGGGCGGCCCGCGCGCCCGAGGCCCTGACCCGATGAGCGTCACGATTCGCACCAAGCAGGCCACCTACGAGATACCCTGCGAGGCGGGCGAGCGCGTGCTCTACGCCGCGCTGCGGGCAGCGGTGCCCATGCCCTTCGAATGCGCCTCGGGCACCTGCGGGACCTGCAAGGCCCGGGTCAAGACCGGACAGGTCACCGAACTGTGGCCCGAGGCGCCCGGGCGCTCGTACCTCAAGCCCGAGCGCGGCGAGATCCTGATGTGCCAGTGCGCCCTGGCCGGCGAGGGCGACCTCGAGATCCTGGTGCCCGGCGCAGCGCCGTCGCCCCCCGAGCCCACGCCGGCCCATCGCGAAGGGGTGCTCACCGCCGGCGAACGACTGACGCACGACGTCGCGCGTTTCAGTGTCGATCTCGACGCACCGATCGATTTCAGCCCCGGCCAGTTCGTGCTGCTGCAGATACCGGCGCTGGAAGGCTACCGGGCCTATTCGATGGTCAACCACGCCGAGGGCCCGACCCGCCTGGAGTTCGTGGTCAAGCAGAAACCGGGCGGGGGCTTCTCGCGCTGGCTGTTCGACGCCGAGGCGGGGCAGACGCCGGTCGGGATCTTCGGCCCCCTCGGGCGCGCGACGTTCTCCGCCGCCGAGAACAAGGACGTGCTGTGCATCGCCGGCGGCTCCGGCGTGGCCGGGATGATGTCGATCCTGACGGCCGCCTCGGGCGCGGATTACTTCGCCCGCCATCGCGGCCGCGTCTTCTTCGGGGTGCGCACGCTGAACGACGTTTTCTTCCGGCGGGAACTCGCGGATCTCGTCGAACGCGCGGGGCCAAACCTGCAGGTAACGATCGCGCTCTCCGAGCAGGAAGCGCCCGCTGGCGATGGGGCGATTCGCTTTGCCACGGGCTTCGTTCACCAGGTCGCGGGCGAGGCGATGGCCGGCCGCTACGAGGGCAGTATCGCCTACGTTGCCGGTCCGCCACCGATGGTCGACGGCGCGATTCGCCTGCTGATCATCGAGGGCCGGTTACCCGCCTCCGACATCCGCTACGACAAGTTCGGGTAACACCGGGCGATGCAGACAACCGCGGTTCGTAATGGCGCCGAGCAGCCGGCAGGAGCACAGTAGATGAACGACATCAAGCAGACCACCGAGGTGTTGGGCCGGGCCCAGTTGTTCCACGGTATCGCTGAGGGCACACTCGCGAAGATCGCCGGTATCGCCGACCATCGCGAATACGACGAGGGCGATGCGCTCTACCAGCTCGGCGACACGGCCGACGATATCTTCGTGCTCGTCAAGGGCCGGGTGCGCTTCACGCTGGGCGTGAGCAACCGGCCCGAGTCCGGGCATTCCATCATGACCGGGCGCATGGTGATCGGCTGGGCGGCGCTGGTCGAAGACCAGCCGCGGCGGGTGGCCACCGCGGTGTGCCTCGAACCGTCCACGGTCATCGCCGTCAACGGCAAGCAACTGCTCGACATCCTCGCCGAGGACGCCGCTGCCGGCTTTGTCGTGATGCGCCGGCTGGCCTCGATGATCGCCCGCAACTTCATGACCTGAACGACGCCGGCCGCCACCCACCGGCGGATGCGCACACTGATAACCGCGGTCGTTGCCGTTGCGTTGCTGCTGGTCGCGCTCGACCTGTGGCACGGCCCGCGACGCCGGCGTGGATTGTGCGAGCGCCACCGGCACGGCTGGCGACGACTGCGTGCGACACGACCGGCGGCGTTCGCACGCGCCTATCTGCGCGCGCAGCGCCGGTCCCTGCTGTGGCTTCTCGACCCGGGCGCACTCTATCGGCGTTCCCTGCCCCGCACGTTGCTTGCCGCGCTGGCGCTCACCGCGCTGTCTTTCACCGTGTGGTGGTGCTTGCGGGTCTGCGGCGATCGCGACGCGCTGCTCGCCGCCCTGGAGCACTATGCCGCGCCCACCTTCGCCGGTGCCTGGCTGGCGTTGCTGCTGAGCGCGGCTGCACTGCGTTATGCCGGCGCCGATGCGACGCCCCTGCGCAAGCTGGCGGCGCTGCTTCCCGTGCCGGTGGTGTTGGCGCTGCTGTGGCTCGCGCTGATGCACGTCGCCACCTGGAGCGACTGGCGCGAGCGGCGTTCGCCGGTGGGTTACGCGAGCGAACTGTTCTACGCCGAGGTCTACCTCGAGCTCTTTCGCGAACCGGCCGGGCAGATGTTGAGTGCTGCGAGTGCCACGGCGCTCGCCGCGCCCGTCGTCGTCGCGTTCGCGGCCTTCGTCGGCGCGATGCTCTTAAGGCTGAGCGCCCCGCTCGGCGAAGCGCTGGCGAGCCCCGTGATGCGTTGGCTGGAAGCGACCCGCCGCGGCATCCCGACCCTGACGGTCGCGGCGGTGGTGGCGGTGGTGCTGATCGCCGCCCGCCTGGCGTAAGCGAACCGGGACGGTCGCGCCTCGACGGCGGACCGCCCCGGCCGTGGCCTCACTCGTAGTTGAACACGTCCGGCCGCGGGTCCGGAATGAAGCCGTCGCGGTTCGGCATCTGCACCGCCGGCAGCGAGTTCGCGTCCATCGCCGTCGAGCGGTCGATGATGTTCGCCTTCGCCAG
>JBFJWO010000056.1:0-14653 GCA_041623575.1 Gammaproteobacteria bacterium | reverse complement strand
GCGGCCAGGATGGACGGGGCTATGAGGTAGTCGTTCACGGGCGCGTGCTGCGGGCGGCGTTCCCCGCACGGGGCGGCGGGGCGGGTGGATGCGGCATCTGGGAGAGTCCCCGGCGTTAGGTCTCGCCGGGGATTCTCACAGGAAAGCCGTTGCGGGGCCAACTCCCAGGACGGGATAGCCCGGTCGAAAGAGCGCGCCCGGCTGTGTGCGCGTCGCGAAGGGGCGGCGCGAAGCGGCGGGACAGCCTTGTTCGACGCCTGGTCGCGTCAGAAGCTGAATGACAGTCCCAACGCGACGACCGGGTAGAGCTCGAGGTTGACGAGGCTGTCGAGCTCGTCCTCGAGCTCCGCCTCCTCGGCCGCGAGGTCGTCCTGGAACTCCGCGGTGTCGACTTCCGTGCCGCCCTCGGCGCGCAGGTCGATGTCCGGCGAGCCCTGGATCATCACCCCGAGGTCGAAGCTGAACCCGAGTCCCATCTCACCGTCGGCGGCATTGCCGTAGCCTATACCGAAATAGGGGGCGGTGCTGGAGAACCCGACGGTCGCCTCCAGGCTGCCGATGTCTTCCTGGTCGTAGGTCCGGGGACCGACCTGGATCGGCTCGGCGAGGTTGGCCTCCCCGGACAGCTCGTTGTTGTTGTTGAAGATCCCCGCGGTCAGCCGGAAACCGGACTTGAACGGGAACCAGTCAGCGAGCAGGTAGCTGCCGCCCAGGGTCAGCTCGGCATCGTAGCGGATGCCGGCGTCTTCGAAGTCGTCGTTGAAGGTGAAGTTGCCGATCCCGGCGCGCACGTTGAGCGTCTTGGGAAGGACGCCGACGCTGACGGAACCGCCGACCCCCATGCTGCCCCCGCCGGCGGAGACGCCGAAATCGATCGCCCGCGCCGG
Source organism: Gammaproteobacteria bacterium (assembly GCA_041623575.1). GTDB lineage: Bacteria > Pseudomonadota > Gammaproteobacteria > JAHELT01 > JAHELT01 > JAHELT01. The sequence continues at coordinate 13,766 of JBFJWO010000056.1, read as the reverse complement.
CTGCTGGGTGAGGAAGCCCAGCAACAGCCCGAGCAACAGGGTATGGAGAATACGGCCAGGTATTTTGCGAGTGCTCATGGGTTCTCCCTGTGTGTTTCCCGCAACGTAAACCAAGTCCCGTGGCGGGACTGTGGCGTGCCGCACAACCGCTGAGCGGCGGCGGACATCGCGCTAGCGGCCGTGCCGCCGACGACTTGAGCAGTAGGCGCGAGGCGACAGCTTAACCGCCGGGCGCCCGCTCCGGCATCTCAGACGTAGTCACCCGCCTCGCTCAGCACCAGGTCCCTGAACTTCACGGCCAGCGGCGAGAGGCGCCGGCCGCGCCGGTGCGCGACGTACCACTGGCGCACGATCGGCAGACCCGCCACGTCGAGGCGCACCAGCGCGCCGCTCGCCAGCTCCAGCCCGAGCGTGTGCTGCGACACCACGGCGAGGCCCAGGCCCGCGGCCACGGCCTGCTTGATTGCCTCGTTGGTGGTCATCTCCAGGTGCGCGTCGAAGGGCACGCCGTGACGGGCGAAATAGTCTTGCGCGGCGCGCCGTGTCCCCGATCCCGGCTCGCGCACGACGAACCGCTCGGCCGCGAAACGCTGCAGCGCCACGGCCTCGTGCCCGGCCAGCGGATGCCCGGGCGGGGCGATCATCACCAGCGGGTTGTCCATGAACGGGTCGGCAACCAGGTCCAGCGCCTCGGGCGGGCGGCCCATGATGACGAGGTCGCAGGCATTGGCGTCCAGCTGCGCGTAGAGCCCCTCGTTGTTGGTCACGTCCAGGCTGATGCGTGCCGCGGGGTGGCGCCGGGCGAAAGCGGCCAGCAGGCGGGTCGCGAAGGCCCCGGCCGTGCTCGCCACCGACACCGACAAACGGCCGCGCCGCGCGTCGCGGATCTGCTCGAACACGGTGTCGGCCTCCTCCAGCAGCCCGGCGATGCGGCGGGCGTAGATCGCCAGCTCGTGCCCCGCGTGGGTGAGCTCGATGCGCTTGCCGAACTGCTCGAACAGCGCGAGCCCGGTGTGGCGCTCGAGCTGCTTGACCTGCATGGATACCGCCGGCTGGCTCAGGCACAGCGCCTCCGCGGCGCGGGTGAAGCTGCCCTGCTCGGCGACCGCCAGGAATACCTGGAGTTGGCGAAACGTGAAATGCATAAGCGATTGCTTATCTTATCCGGCAAGTCGATAGTTACAACCCCGGTTACGCACCGCCGCTCGCGCTGGCTAAACAATGTCCAGCGGCGGCCGTTACACGTCGCAGGAGCACACCGGATACCGCCCCCTTGGCATGCCCGTAAACCCGAACGCACCGGACAGCCTGTCGGACCTCGACGAGGCGTTGATCGACGAGCAGGTCGCCAGACGCCTGCGCGACGAGGCGTTGCTGCGCGCCGCGCACCTCGATCTGCAGAAGCAGGTGGCCGACAGCACCCGGGAGCTGGCGGACTCCAACATCCGGCTGCTGCGCGAGATCACCGAGCGCCGCGAGGCCGAGGAAGAGCTGCGCCGCGCCCACGACCGCAACGAGCTGCTGCTCGACTCCGCCGGCGAGGGCATCTACGGCATCGACACGCACGGGCGTTGCACCTTCGTCAATCGGGCGGCCGCCGCCATGCTCGGCTACTCGCGCGAGGAGCTGCTGGGCGCGGAGGTGCTGGAGCTGCTGCACCTGCGCGGCGAGCACGGCGAACGGCTGTCGATGGGCGACTGGCCGGCCTTTCGGGTGATGCAGACCGGCGAAGGGCTGCGGGTCGAGAACGAGATGATGGCGCGCAAGGACGGCACGCGTTTCGCGGCCGAGTACTCCTCGTTCCCGATCGTGGAGAACAGCGGGGTCAGCGGCGCGGTGGTGGTGTTTCGCGACATCACCGAGGCCCGCGAGATGGCCGACCGGCTGTCCTACCAGGCCACGCACGACGCGCTCACCGGGCTGGTCAACCGGCGCGAGTTCGAGCGCCGCGTCACCACCGCGCTCAACGAGGCCCACGTCGACAAGACCCAGCACGCGCTGTTCTTCCTCGACCTCGACCAGTTCAAGCTGGTCAACGACACCTGCGGTCACAGCGCCGGCGACGAGATGCTGCGCCAGATATCGAGCCTCCTGCAGTCGCGGCTGCGCAGCAGCGACACCCTGGCCCGCCTCGGCGGCGACGAGTTCGGCGTGCTGCTCGAGCACTGCCCGCTCAAGCGCGCCGTGCAGATCGCGGAGAGCCTGCGCCGGGTCGTGGAGCAGTACCGCTTCATGTGGGAGCGCCAGAGCTTCGCGGTCGGCGTGAGCAGCGGGGTGGTGCCGATCTCGACCCAGAGCGAGAACCTCGCCTCGGTGATGAGCGCCGCCGACAGCGCCTGCTACACCGCCAAGGAGAGCGGCCGCAACCGGGTGCACGTGTACGAGCCCAACGACGAGGAACTCGCGCGGCGCCGCGGCCAGATGCAATGGGCGCAGCGCATCAACTCGGCGTTCGACGAGGACCGCTTCCGGCTGTTTGCCCAGCCGATCACGCCGGTCGACGACGTGACCAACCTGAGCAGCCACTACGAGGTGCTGCTGCGCATGGTCGACGACACCGGCAAGCAGGTGCCGCCCGGCGCGTTCCTGCCGGCCGCCGACCGCTACGACCTGATGCCGAGAGTGGACCGCTGGGTCATCGGCAGCACCATGGAGTGGCTCACCCAGCACCCCGGCCACGTGACGCAACTGAAGGCCTGCAGCATCAACCTCTCCGGGCCGTCGTTGAACGACCGCAATTTCCTCAAGTACGTCACCGCGCTCATCGAGTACGGCAGCATCCCGCCGCAGAAGATCTGCTTCGAGGTCACCGAGACCGCCGCGGTCGCCGACCTGCAGAAAGCCGCCCGCTTCATCAAGGTGCTGCAGGGCCTCGGTTGCCGCTTCGCGCTCGACGACTTCGGCAGCGGCATGTCCTCGTTCGGCTATCTCAAGAACCTGCCGGTGGACTTCCTGAAGATCGACGGCAGCTTCGTGCGTGGCGTGGCCGTCGACGAGATCGACTACGCGATGGTCAAGTCGATCAACGAGATCGGGCACGTGATGAAGAAGCGGACCATCGCCGAGTTCGTCGAGGACGACGAGATCATCGCCCGCCTGCGCGAGATCGGCGTCGACTTCGCCCAGGGCTACGGGATAGCGCGACCGATGCCGATCGACGAACTGCTGGGGCGCACGCAAACGCCGGGCAAACGCTCGGCCTCGCGCCGCGCGAAGGCGGTGCGCCGCCGGAAAACCTGAGCCGCCGGCCCGGGACTCAGTCCCCGGGCGCTTCGGGCGGCCCGCCGAGCGCCTCGAAGGCACGCTCCGCGAGCCGCAGCGCCGCCTCCACCGACTCGGCACTCGCCGTCAGGTGGCCCATCTTGCGTCCGGCCCGCGCCTCGGCCTTGCCGTAGAGGTGCAACGCGACCCCGGGCATTGCCAGCGCCCGCGACCAGTCGGGCGCGCGAGCGTCGCGCCAGAGGTCCCCCAGCAGGTTGCGCATCACGGCGGGGGTGCGCAGGGCACCGTCGCCCAGCGGCAGGTCGCAGAGCGCGCGCACCTGCTGCTCGAACTGCGAGCAGTGGCAGGCCTCGATGGTGAAGTGCCCGCTGTTGTGCGGGCGCGGCGCCATCTCGTTGGCCAGCAGGCGCCCGTCCGCGGTGACGAAGAACTCGACCGCCAGCACCCCGCGGTAGTCGAGTTTCGCGGCAATGCTCGCCGCCGCCGCCAGCGCCGCCTCGGCGAGCGGCGGGGCGACCCTGGCGGGGGCGAGCGTGCGGTCCAGGATGCCCTGGCGGTGGCGATTCTCGACCACCGGGAAACAGGCACAGCGGCCGTGCGCGTTGCGTGCCAGCACCACCGAGACCTCGGCGGCCAGTGTCACGTTCTGCTCCAGCACACACCGCACACCGCCCAGTTCGGCGAAGGCCGCCTCGGCCTGTGCGCGGTCGTCGACGCGCCGCTGGCCCTTGCCGTCGTAGCCGAGGCGCGCGCTCTTGAGCAGCGCGGGATAGCCCGTGTGCTCGCCCGCCGGCGCAATGTCTTGGTGGCCCGTCACGCTCGCCCAGCGTGCGCAGGCGACGCCGGCGGCTTCGAAAAACGCTTTCTCGCGCTTGCGGTCCTGGGCGATCTCCACGGCGTCGGCGCCGGGAGCGACCGACACGGTGCGCGCCAGGCGGCGCAGGCTGGCGGCCGGCACGTTCTCGAACTCGGTGGTGACCGCCGCGCACAGCGCCGCCAGGCGGGCAAGCGCCTGCTCGTCCTCGTAGCCGGCCTCGAGGTGGTGCTCGGCGATGCGCCCGGCCGGGCTGTCCGGATCGGGGTCGAGCACCGCCACGCGGTAGCCGAGGCGTTGCGCGGCATGGGCGAACATGCGCCCGAGCTGCCCGCCGCCGAGCACACCGAGCGTGGCGCCCGGCGCGATCACGGCGCCGGCGGCAGGGTCTGCGCGAGCACCCGCTCGCGCTGCGTCTCGCGAAAGCGCTGCAACGCCTCGTCGAGCCGCGGATCCTCACCGGCCAGCAGGCTTACCGCGAACAGGGCCGCGTTGGCCGCGCCGGCCTCGCCGATGGCGAAGGTCGCCACCGGTACGCCGCGCGGCATCTGCACGATGGAGAGCAGCGAGTCACGGCCCTGCAGGTGACGCGAGGGCACGGGCACGCCGAGCACGGGCACGGTCGTCTTGGCAGCCAGCATCCCGGGCAGGTGCGCCGCCCCGCCCGCGCCGGCGATGATGCAGCGCAGCCCGCGTCCGCGGGCGGCTTCGGCGTACTCGAACAGCAGGTCGGGCGTGCGGTGCGCGGAGACCACACGCGCCTCGTGCGCGACGCCGAACGCCTCGAGTTCGCGCACCGCCGCCTGCATCACCGGCCAGTCGCTGCTGCTGCCCATCACCACGCCGACCAAGGGCTGGCTCATGTCTCCCCCGTAGGCCCGGCGCCTGCGCCGGGTCGTCGATGAGTCGCGGCCAGGCCGCGCAAGGGCGCTATTGTGTCGGAATCGCCCGTGTCTCTCCACCGCGCGCCGGGTGCAGGTGCATTGGCGGCGCCGAGCGTTTAGAGTCTGCCCGAGCGCCGCCCCACGAGTTCCACGACCGCCATGCAGCAGACCGAGGCTCCACCCGCCGCCGCGCTCTTCGAGTGCCGGCTGAGCCGTATCGAAGCCACCTACCGCGGCAAGGTCCGCGACCTGTTCGCCCTCGACGGCGAGCGGTTGCTGATCGTGGCGAGCGACCGGCTGTCCGCGTTCGACGTGATCCTGCCGACCCCGGTGCCGGGCAAGGGCGAGTTGCTGACCCGCGTGTCGAACTTCTGGTTCGAGCGCTTTGCGGCCCGGGTGCCCAATCACCTGCTGCCCGACGCGCTGGCGGACCTGCCGCTGAGCGAGAGCGAACGGCGCCTGCTCGAAGGGCGTGCGGTGATCGTGCGCCGCCTGCGGGCACTGCCGATCGAGGCGATCGTACGCGGTTACCTGATCGGCTCGGGCTGGAAGGACTACCGGCGCGACGGGCGCGTCAGCGGCCTGCGCCTGCCCGCCGGGTTGCGCCTCGCCGAGCAGTTGCCCGAACCGCTGTTCACACCCTCCACCAAGGCGGCCGCGGGCAGCCACGACGAGAGCATCGATTTCGCCGCCGTGGTCGGCCTGGTGGGCGAGGCGGTCGCCGCGCGGGTGCGTGAGATCAGCCTCGCGATCTACCGCGAAGCGGCCGGGTTCGCGCTCGAGCGCGGCATCATCATCGCCGACACCAAGTTCGAGTTCGGGCTGGACGAACGCGGCGAGGTGGTGTTGATGGACGAATTGCTCACCCCGGACTCGTCGCGCTTCTGGCCGGCCGACGCCTGGCGCGCGGGCGAGAACCCGCCGAGCTTCGACAAGCAGTTCGTGCGCGACTACCTCGAGACCCTGGCCTGGGACAAGCGGGCACCGGGACCGCCGCTGCCGCCGGCCATCGTCGAACAGACCGCGGCCAAGTACCGCGAAGCGGTGCAGCGCCTGACCGGGCCGCCCGGCGGGCACTGAGCGCTGTGCGCGGCCTGTTCATCACCGGCACCGACACCGGTGTCGGCAAGACCTGGCTCGGCGTGCGTTTCGTCGGCCTGTGTCACTCCCGCGGCATCGCCGTGCGCCCGCGCAAGCCGGTCGAGTCCGGCTGCGAGGACGGTGCCGGCGAGCTGCTGCCGGCCGACGCAAGCGCCTACCACAGCGCCTGCGGCGGGTGCGAACCGCTGGCGCGCATCACCCCGTTCCGGCTGCGCCATGCCATCTCGCCGCAACGGGCCGCGCGCCTGGAAGGCGCCGACACGACGCTGGCCCGACTCGAGGCCGCGGTGCGCGACGGCATCGGCGAGGCGGACCTGGTCGTCGCCGAGGGCGCCGGGGGCTTCTACTCGCCGCTCGCGCTGGACGGGCTGAACGCCGACCTGGCGACGCGCCTGCGCCTGGCGCTGGTGCTGGTGGCGCCCGATCGACTCGGGGTCATCAATCACGTGCTGCTCAGCCTGGAGGCGGCGCAGCACCGCGGCCTCGCGCTCGCCGCGGTGGTGCTGAACGCGGCGGACGCTGCCGGGCCGCCCGGCATGGACAACCTCGACGATCTGGCCGGCCTCGTCGACTGCCCGGTGTTCGCCACCGCCCGCGACGAGGCATTGACCTGGGAGAACGCGCTCGTGCGCACCCTGCTCGAAGCCGCCGGCCGATGACGGCCGGTGGCGACGAAGCGGGGTTGCTCGAGACCTTGCGCGGCCTCGGTCTCGTCGGCCGCGACGAAACGCCGGTCATCGAACCGCTGCGCGGCGGGGTGTCCTCCGACATCCTGCGCGTCGACGCCGCGCGCGGGGCTTTCTGCGTCAAGCGCGCGCTGGCGCAGTTGCGCGTCAGCGCGGCCTGGCACGCACCGGTGGCACGCAACGCGTTCGAAGTCGCCTGGCTGCAGACGGCCGGCGCAATCGTCCCCGACGCGGTCCCGAAGGTCCTGGCGCACGCGCCGGAGTCGGGGCTGTTCGCGATGCAATACCTGCCGCCGGCGCAGTACCCGAACTGGAAACAGGAGCTACGTGCAGGCCGGGTCGACGAGGAGGCGGCGCGCGCGCTCGGCCGACGCCTGGGAGCGATTCACGCGGCGACCGCCGACGACCCGGCGCTGGCCAGGCAGTTCGCAGCCGATCGGATCTTCCACGAGATCCGCCTGGCCCCTTACCTGGAGACCAGCGCGGCGGCACACCCGGCGCTGGCCGCGCGCCTGAACGCCCTGGTCGCAACGACGGCCGGCACGCGCCGCGCCCTGGTGCACGGCGACGTGAGCCCGAAGAACATCCTGCTCGGGCCGCGCGGCCCGGTGTTCGTCGACGCCGAGTGCGCCTGGTACGGCGACCCGGCCTTCGACCTCGCCTTCTGTCTCAACCACCTGCTGTTGAAGTGCCTGTGGGTCCCGCCGGCGCGCGCGGCCTTCCTGCGCAGCTTCGCCGCCCTGGCCGGCGCCTACCTCGAGGCGGTCACCTGGGAGGCGCCGGGCGAGGTCGAGCGCCGAGCCGCTCACCTGCTGCCCGGCCTGCTGCTCGCCCGTGTCGACGGCAAGTCCCCCGTCGAATACCTCGAGACGGCGCGCGACCTCGACCTGGTCCGCCGCGTCGCCGACTGCCTGCTCCGCGAGCCGCCGGCGAGGCTCGCGGACATCGCGCAACACTGGTCCGGAGAACTCGATGCCCGCGGCGACGATTGAAGCTGTGAGGGCCCGGCGGGTCTGGGATTCGCGTGGCCATCCGACTGTCGAGGTCGAGGTGGCGCTGCCCGGCGGCAAGTACGGGCGCGCCATCGCACCGGCCGGCGCCTCGACCGGCTCCGGCGAGGCGGTGGAGTTGCGCGACGGCGGGCCTGCCTTCGGCGGGCGGGACGTGTCGCGCGCGCTCGCCGCGATCCGCGACGAGATCGCCCCCGTCCTCCACGGCCGCGACGCGCGCGAGCAGGCGACGCTCGATCGCACGCTGAGCGACCTCGACGGCACACCCGACAAGCACCGCCTGGGCGGCAATACCCTGATCGCCACGTCGCTCGCCCTCGCCCACGCTGGCGCCGCCGCCGAGGGCGTCGCGCTGTGGCGGTACCTCGCCGAACCCGGCCAGGCACCGCGCATGCCCCTGCCCGAGATCCAGATCTTCGGCGGCGGCGCCCACGCCGCACGGCGCGTGGACGTGCAGGACTTCATGGTCGTCGCTCGCGGCGCGGACGACTACGCCCAGGCGCTCGCCTGGACCGCGGAGGTGTACCGCGCGGCCGGTCGGTTGATGGCGGATGCCGGGCGCCTCGCCGGCGTCGCCGACGAAGGCGGCTACTGGCCGGCGTTCGATCACAACGAGCAGGCGCTGCAATACCTGGTGCGCGCCATCGAGCAGGCCGGGTTGCGTCCCGGCGAGCAGGTGGCGATCGCGCTCGACGTCGCGGCGTCCGAGTTCGGCGCCGGCGGGCGCTACCGGCTGGCTCGCGAAGAGCGCGACCTGGACGCCGGGGAGCTGGGCGATCTGCTGCTCGGCTGGATCGGGCGTTACCCGATCGTCTCGGTCGAGGACCCGCTGGGCGAGGACGACGACGCGGGCCTCGCCGCCTTCACCCGCGCCGCGGGCGAACGCGTCCAGGTGGTGGGCGACGACTACCTCGTCACCGACGCTGCAAGGGTCCGCGCGGCGCACGCGGCCGGCGCCTGCAACGCGTTGCTGGTCAAGCCCAACCAGGCGGGCACCCTGAGCGAGACGCGCGCGGCGATGCGGGCCGCGCAGGAGGCCGGCTGGGGCACCATCGTCTCGGCGCGTTCCGGCGAGACCGAGGACACCAGCATCGTGCACCTCGCGGTGGGCTGGGGCGCCCCGCAGCTAAAGGTCGGCTCGTTCGCCCGCTCCGAGCGCATGGCCAAGTGGAACGAGGGGCTGCGCATCGCCGAGACCCTGCCCGACGGCGGGCGGCTGGCCGCGGTGCCGGGGTTCTGAGCGCGGCGCGCCCGCCGCGCGGGCGAGGCTACCAGCGATGGCGCGAGCGCCGCCGCGGCCGCTGCGCGAGGTGCTGGCGCAGGTAGTCGCGGCGCGTGAACAGGTGCACCAGCACCACACCCGCCACGAACCCGCCGACGTGCGCCCAGAAGGCGACCCCGCCGCTCGCCGAGCCGATGGCCGGCAACCCGCCGATCACCTGCAGCGCGAACCAGTAGCCGAGCATCACGAACGCGGGGACCGCCACCGTCGTGATGTAGAAGCCGAGAAAGATCAACGTGTGCACGTGGGCGCGCGGGTAGAGCAGCGCGTAGGCGCCCATCACGCCGCCGATCGCCCCGGAAGCGCCGACCATGGGGACCGGGCTGGCCGGGTTGCTGAGGATCTGCGCGGCGGCCGCGGCCAGTCCGCACAGCACGTAGAAGACGCCGAACCGCAGCGGTCCCATGGCATCCTCGACGTTGTCGCCGAACACCCACAGGAACCACAGGTTTCCGGCGATGTGAAACCAGCCGCCGTGCATGAACATGGAGCTCAGCAGGGTGAACGGATCGGGGCTTGCGTCGAACCGGCAGGCCAGGGTCTCGCTGACGCGCACGCGGGTCCCGGGGGCGATGTGGCCGAGCAGGTCGCCCGGCACCAGGCCGAAGCGGCACAGCGACTCGGCCAGCGCACGCTCCTCGCCCAGACCCTGCACGAACACCCAGACCAGCGCGTTGGTCGCGATGATGAGGACCACCGCGTAGGCACGGCGCACCGTGGGGTTTTCGTCGTAGAGCGGGAACATGACTGGCGGCGCCGGTTCGTCGGGCGGCGCCCCGGCGAGGCGCGGCGCCCGCTCAACCGTCGGTGAACGAGAACCCGCAGACCTCGCGCACCGGCAGCAACTGGCGCTCGGTACGCGGAAACTTGCGACAGCTCGGCGGGCGGAAGCGGTACACGGAGCAATAGCTCTTGCCGCTGTCCTCGGTCACCAGGAACACGCAGCGCGAGGGCAGGTTGCAGCAGGCGCCGCAGTTGTTGCAGGCGCCGGTGCGATTGTCGCTGACCGGCAGCACCGAGCCGACGGTGCGCAGGACCTTGGCCAGCATCGGCCGCGCTTCGGCCTCCCCGCAGGCCGGGGTGGCGCCCCCGATATCCTGATCCTCGACGGTGTCCATGGTGACTTCTCCTTGACCGGCCCCGCTCACGGCGCGTACCTCAGGCGCCGAGCCCGAACAGCGACGTCAGTCGCCGCTCGCCCAGCAACTGCTGCATCTGCACCTCGCCGGGACGCTGCTCGAAGCGCGCGGCCGCGTCCAGGATCCGGGGCAGCAGGCCGTTGTCGCCGGCGGTGTTGAAGAACACGCCGGGCCGGCCCATGACCCAATGCACGGCGAGGTCGATGTCGTGCTGCTCTTCCAGCGGCTCGTACCAGGTGCTGCGGTTGGGCGCCGTCGTCGCCCACGGCCCGCGCGCGATCGACTTGATGGTCTGCACCGCCACGTTGCGTTGCGCGCACACGTCCATGACCGCTTCGAAATCCGCCATGTAACGTGCGTCCTGCGCCATGAAATAGTTGTAGGGCATCAGCACCGAGTCGAAATCGAAGCGCTGCAGGCTGCGCCGGTGCATGGCCGCGATGGTCCAGCCGTGACCGGTCACGCCGATGAACCGGGCGAGCCCCTGCCCGCGCGCCTCGATCAGGTATTCGAGCGCCCCGCCCTCGCCCATGGCCGTGTCCCACTCGTCCGGGTGGTAGAGCGCGTGCAGCTGGATCAGGTCGACACTGTCGACGCGCAGGCGTTCCAGCGAGCGATGGAACTCCTCGCGGGCACCGGCGTAGGTACGCTCACCGGTCTTGGTGGCGAGGAAGAAATCCTTGCGGTGCGCGGCCATCCACGGACCGATACGCAGCTCGGCGTCGCCGTAGCGCGGCGCGGTGTCGATGTGGTTGACGCCGTGCTCGAGCAGGAGATCCAGCACGCGATCGGCCTCCGCCTGGCTCGCCGCCTTGAGCCCCGCGGACCCGAACAGTGCAACGCTGCTCATGTGACCGGTCCGACCGAAAGGTCGTTTCTCCATGGACTTACCTCGTTCGGTTCGCGCGCCGCGAATCGAGCGGATGGCCGACGGACGCGCTATCATGCAGGACCTGCGCTACCGCCTCGCCGGCCGGGAACTGCGGCCGGGGCCCGCCGGGTGGCGCGAGGTGCCAACTTTACCAAAGGCGGGGGCCGATGCGCGACGCACTGCTCGTTATCGACATCCAGAACGACTACTTCCCCGGCGGCGCCATGGAACTGGCCGGCATGGAGGCGGCCGGCGCACGGGCCGCCGAGGCGCTGCAGGCCATGCGCGGGCGCTCGGCGCCAGTGTACTTCCTCCAACACCTCTCGACGCGGCCCGGCGCGGCGTTTTTTCTCCCCGGCACCGCCGGCGCCGAACTGCACCCGTGCGTGACGCCGCGCCCCGGCGAGGCGGTGATCACCAAGCACTTCCCCAACGGCTTTCGCGAGACCGCGCTGCTCGAGCGCCTGCGCGACGACGGCGTAGAGCACCTCGTCATCTGCGGTGCCATGAGCCACATGTGCGTCGACGCCACCACCCGCGCCGCCTTCGATCTCGGCTTTCGCTGCACGGTGCTCGCCGATGCCTGCGCCACCCGCGACCTGCAGTACCAGGGTCGCACGGTGAGGGCGAGCGACGTGCACGCGGCGTTCATGGCGGCGCTTGCGGTGCCCTATGCCAGCGTGATCGCGACCGGGGACTTGCGCGCCGGGGAAGACGGGTAACGCCGGAGCCGTGGCCACCCCGCACGGGGCGTGAGATACTGCGGCGCCGTGCGCCCCGGGGTCGTCTCCCACGGTCCCGGGTCTACAGGGAGTGTTCATGGCAATCAGGAACTGCCGGGCGATGCTGTTGTTGCTGGTGGCGTGCCTGCAGGCACCGGCGCTCGCCCAGCCCGCCGCCGTGCGGACCACCCTCGTGTTCAGCAGCGCGCACGCACCGCCCGTTTCCACCCCCGCTCGGGACGGCTTCGACGAGCGCGTGATCAGGGAGATCTTCGCGCGCCTGGGCTACGCCGTGGCGTTCCGGCAGGTGACCGCCAGGCGTTCCCTGGTGGAGTTGAACCAGGGCATCGATGACGGCACGCTCCCGCGAACCCGCGGGTTGCAAAGGGAGTTCCCCAACATCGTCCCGTTGGACGAGCCCGTTCGCGAAATCACCTTGGTCGCGTTCGTCAAGCGCGACGACATCCGGGTCGCCGGCTGGGAAAGCCTCGCCCCCTACCACGTGGCCTACGTCACCGGCTGGAAGATCGTCGAGCGTAACGTTGCCGCCGCGCGCTCGGTGACGAGCGCCCCGACGGTGGCGCAGATGCTGAGGCTGGTCGACGTCGGGCGGGTGGACCTCGGCATCGTCAGCCTGATCCGGGGCGTCTCGGTGCAGCGCAAGGCGGGGCTGACCTCGCTCAGGCCGATCGGGCCGCCGCTCGCGCGCCGCGACCTCTACGTGTACCTGAACCGCCGTCACCTGCTGCTGGTCGAGCCGGCCGGCGCCGCGCTGCGGGCGATCAAGGCGGACGGTACCTGGCAGGCCCTGCACGACCTCACGATCGGCGCCTTCTTCGCGCAGTAGGCCCGCGCTCAGGCCGCTCCTGGCCCCGCGCCGCGCGGTTGCCACAGCTCCACCTTGTTGCCGTCGGGGTCGATGAACCAGCCGAAACGGCCGTACTCGTGCTCCTGCACCTCGGCCTCCACCCGGGCGCCGCCGTCGCGCACCTGGGCCAGGGCGCCCTCGAGGTCGTCCACCACGAGATTGATCATGAAGTCCTGCCCCGGCGAGAAGTAGTCGGTGTCGTCGCGGAACACGCCCCACACGGTGAAGGCTCCCGGCGGCATGTCCGCCGGCTGCAGGTTGGCGGCGAAAGCCGATTGCAGTTCGATACCCAGCCAGCGCCGGTACCAGCCGGCCAGGCGCTCCGGGTCGGCGCTCTTGAAGAACACGCCGCCGATGCCGCGCACGCGGGCCATGCTGCCTAGCTCTGCCGTTGCCGGGACGGGTGATTCGTGCGCACGGCGTGCGACGGGTCCGCTTCGCCTCAGGCGCGCGCTTCGAGGATGGCCACCGCCGGCAGGGTCTTGCCCTCGAGGAACTCCAGGAACGCGCCGCCGCCGGTGGAGATGTAGGACAGGCGCTCGGCGACACCGTACTTGTCGAGCGCCGCCAGGGTGTCGCCGCCACCGGCAATGGAGAATGCGGGCGAGGCGGCGATCGCCTCGGCCAGCACCCGGGTGCCCTCGCCGAACCGGTCGATCTCGAACACCCCGACCGGGCCGTTCCAGACGATGGTGCCGGCCGTCTCCAGCAGGCGCGCATAGCACGCGGCGGTGTCGGGGCCGATGTCGAGGATCAGGTCGTCGGCAGCTACGTCGGCCACCGCCTTGCGCACCGCCGTCGCCTGCTCGGAGATCTCGGTGGCGCAGATAACGTCGGTGGGCAGCGGGATGTCGCCCCCGCGGGCCCGTGCAGCCTCTCGCAGCCTGCGGGCGGTGTCGACGAGTTCGTCCTCGCACAGGGACTTGCCGACCGGCAGGCCCTCCGCCTTGAGAAAGGTGTTGGCGATGCCGCCGCCCACGATCAGCTGGTCGACGACGCCGCCGAGCGATTCCAGCACGGTCAGCTTGGTGGATACCTTGGAGCCGCCGACCACGGCCACCAGCGGCCGGGCCGGGGCGTGCAGCGCCTTGCCCAGCGCGCCCAGCTCCGCCGCCAGCAACGGCCCGGCGCAGGCCTGCGGGGCGAACTTCGCGACGCCGTGGGTAG
>JBFJWO010000055.1:0-14683 GCA_041623575.1 Gammaproteobacteria bacterium | reverse complement strand
GTGGCGTCCCCAAGGGGATTCGAACCCCTGTTGCCGGCGTGAGAGGCCGGTGTCCTAGGCCGACTAGACGATGGGGACGTGGTCGGACAGACGGCGGGATTCTACAGGAAACGCCGCCGCCGGTGCCAGCCAGGGGACAGCGCACCGAGGCGCCCGGCCGCGCCGGTCTTCAGCCGCCCGCCGCCGGCGGTCCGAGGCCGTGGGGCGCGGGCGTGCGATTGGCGATCTCCGAGAACAGTTTGCGGAAGTGCGCGCTCGGCGCGTCGCCGAACAGCGGGTCGTCGTGGGCCGTGAAGGCGGCGTCGAGCTCGCGCCAGTCCTCGGCCTGCAGGGCCTGCTCGGCGACGCGCAGGACCTCCACTTCCTCCTTGCGCATGTGCGCCCACTCGAAGGCGTGGTACGCCTCCAGCGCATGCGCGAAGTCCTCCAGCGCGGGCGCCCCGCGTTGCTCGTAGACGGCCAGACTCTCCGTCAGGCCGTGCAACAACACCTCGCCGCGCGAGTGCTGCTCTTCCAACTCGTCGAGGGTGGCGTCTATACCCGCCGCACGCCGACGAAGCGCCGGAAACAGGTACTGGTCTTCCTTGGGGTGATGGAAGGCGTAGAGAAAAGTCTCCAGGTACGCCAGCACCGCGTGCAGCAGTTCGAAGTCCGGTTGCCCACGGCCCGCCTCGATGTCGTGCACGACCGCCTCGACGCATTGCATGACGGCGGCCAGCCGGCGATGTTCCTGGCGGATGATCCCCAGCGCCTCGGGCATGTCTGTCTCCCGCGAACTGCACAACCGTCCCGGGCGGCGCCGAACGGCCTTTTGATGTGCTTGCGCGAGGCACCCTAGCAGGGCCGGCGCCGCCCGGCTTGACCGGTATCAACCCGGCTAGGCGCCCGGCTCGCGCGCTACACGCGGTTTACGCTGCCAGGCGCGGCTGATTAAATTGCCTATTCGCCCGCATCGCGCCGCGGCGCACTCCGAAGGACCGTCATGCTGAGAACCCTTACCGTCGCGGCGTTGCTGCACCTGCTCGCGGGATGTGCGGCGAGCGGCGGACTCCAGGAGAAGCCGTGGTTCGCGTGCGCCCTGGGCGGCGGTCTCGCCGGCGGCGGCCTCGCCAAAGTCGAGGGCGAGGACTTCGGCATCGGGGCCGTGATCGGTGCAGCCGTGGGCGCCGCACTGTGCTCCAGTCAGGGGCTCGCGGCGGCCGACGCGGACGGCGACGGCGTGCCGGACAAGTACGACCGGTGCGCGGCCACCGGCGCCGGCCTCGAGGTGGACGCGCTCGGCTGCACGGCCGATCGCGACGGGGACGGCGTGCCCGATTCCGAGGACGACTGCCTCGGCACGCTGCCCGGCGCGCAGGTCGATGCCGGCGGTTGCGCCATCGCCGTGGATCGCGACCGTGACGGCGTCGTAGACGCTGTCGACCGCTGTCCGGGCACGCCATCCGGCACCGTCGTCGATGCCGCCGGGTGCGGGGCGGACCTGGACGGCGACGGTGTCGCCGGCGAATCGGACCGGTGCCCGACCACCCCGGCCGGCATAGCGGTCGATGCGCGCGGCTGCGCGCCGCCTCCGCCGCGCACGCTGGTGCTGGAGGGGGTCGCTTTCGCGAGCGGTTCCGCCGAACTCGGTGCCGGCGCGCGCGAGCCCCTGGCCAGACTGGCGCGCAGCCTGCTCGACAACCCGACCGTGCGGGTCGAGATCGGCGGGCACACGGACGGGCGAGGCGACCCCGAAGCCAACCGCCGGCTGTCGCGCCGGCGCGCCGAAGCGGTGCGCGATTTCCTCGTCGCGGCCGGGGTCGCGCCCTCGCGGGTGATCGCCGAAGGTTACGGCGCAAGCCGTCCGCTGGCCGACGACGCGAGCGCCGAAGGGCGGGCGCGAAACCGCCGCGTCGAGGTGCTGCGGCTCGACCAGCCGGGGTAAAAAGTCACCGCACGGACGTGCCCTCGGGCACCGCCGCCATCGCGGGATCTCACTTACAGTGCGACCTTGCGCGACACGATCGCGTATCACGACGAGGTAACGCACATGGACGAACGCAAAACCGAGTTGCCGTACGCAGACCGCGACCTGTCCGTCGACAGCGCCGAAGTCTGGTTGGCCTGGATCATCGCCCTGGTCATGCTGAGCGGCCTGTTCCTGGTGTCCGTCGCCGCCTGAGCGCGGCGTCGCAATCACGGCACGCGGGCGCCCGCCGCCCGCGTGCCGCCGCACGTGCAAGCGCCACCCACTAACCGCCCGCGCAGGTGGTGTGTACAATCCCCGGTCCTCCCCTCGCAGTCCCGGAGCACACCATGCAGAGCCTTCGCTGGGGCATCCTCGGAGCGGCCAAGATCGCCCGTGAGTTCGTCGCGCCCGCCATCCACCTGAGCAACAACGGGATGCTGGCCGCCGTCGCCAGCCGGGACGCCGAGCGCGGCGAAGCCTTCGTCGCCCCGTTTGCGGGCGCGCGCGTGCTCACCGACTACCAGGCACTGATCGACGACCCCGACATCGACGCGGTCTACATCCCGCTGCCCAATCACCTGCACGTGGAGTGGACGCGGCGTTGCCTGCAGGCCGGCAAGGCCGTGCTGTGCGAGAAGCCGATCGCGCTCGAAGCGGCAGAGATCGACGCACTGATCGCCGAGCGTGATCGTGCCGGCGTGCTGGCGGCCGAAGCGTTCATGGTGGCGCATCACCCGCAGTGGGCGCACTGCCGCAGCCTGATCGCCGAGGGCGCGATCGGCAAGCTGCACCACATCGACGGTGCGTTCACCTATTTCAACGCCGACCCCGCCAACATCCGCAACCAGCTCGATCTCGGCGGCGGGGCCTTGCGAGACATCGGCGTGTACCCGGTGATCACCGCACGGCTGGTCTCGGGCGCCGAGCCGCAGCAGGTGCGCGCCGTGATCAGGACCGACCCGCGCGACGGCACCGACACCCTGAGCCGGGTGTGGTGCGAGTTCGAGGACTTCGCGCTCGACTTCTACGTCTCCACCCGCCTCGGGTTGCGCCAGGAGATGGTGTTTCACGGTACCGACGGCTGGCTGCGCGTCGCCGCCCCGTTCAACGCCGGCAGCTACGGCGAGGCCAGCGTCGAGCTGGGCAAACCCGACGGCACCCGCCACCTGCAGCGCTACCCGCGCGTGGATCACTACGTGCTGCAGGCCGAAGCCTTCGCCCGCTCCGTGCACGAAGGGGTACCGTACGCCTGCACCCTCGAGTACTCGCGCGCCAACCAGCGGGTGATCGACGCGATCTTCGCTTCGGGCGAACGCGACGGCGCCGCCGTGCCGGTCTGACCCGACGGGCCGCCGGGATGTACCTGGGACTGGACATCGGCACCTCGTCGGTCAAGTGCCTGCTGATCGACGAGGATCAGCAACCGATCGCGAGCCACAGCGTCGCGCTCGAGGTGCAGCGACCGCGGCCGGGGTTCTCCGAGCAGGACCCCCAGTCCTGGTGGCAGGCGACGCTGGACGCCGTCGACGCCCTGAAGGCCGACCACGCCGGGGCGCTGGGCGCGGTGCGCGGCATCGGGCTCTCGGGACAGATGCACGGCGCGACCCTGCTCGATGCGGCCGACCGGCCGCTGCGCCCGGCGATCCTGTGGAACGACGGGCGCAGCGAGGCGCAGTGCGCCGAACTCGAGCGCGCCTGCCCGCGAAGCCGGGCGATCGCCGGCAACATCGCCATGCCCGGTTTCACCGCGCCCAAGCTGCTGTGGGTGCGCGAGCACGAACCGGAGGTCTTTGCGCGCACCGCCAAGGTGCTGCTGCCGAAAGACTACGTGCGCCTGCGACTCGCCGGCGAGTACGCGAGCGACATGTCCGACGCCGCCGGCACCCTGTGGCTGGACGTCGGCGCGCGCCGCTGGTCCCCGGACCTGCTGGCGGCCTGTGCGCTGAACGAAGACCATATGCCCGCGCTGCACGAGGGCGTGGCAGCTACCGGCACCCTGCGCCGGGAACTCGGCGAGCGCTGGGGCATGGCGCATGCCCCGGTCGTCGCGGGCGGCGCCGGCGACAACGCGGCGACGGCCTGCGGCCTCGGCACCCTGGCGCCGGGCAGCGCCTTCCTGTCGCTCGGCACCTCCGGGGTGCTGTTCGTCGCCAACGAACGCTTCGCACCCAATACCGAAGGCGCGGTGCACGCCTTCTGCCACGCGGTGCCGGGCCGCTGGCACCAGATGGGCGTGATGCTGTCCGCCACCGACTGCCTGAACTGGCTCGCCGGCGTGCTCGGCGCACCGGTGCCCGAACTGGTCGCGGGCCTGCCGCGGGCGACGGCGGCCGAATCGGGCGTACTGTTCCTCCCCTACCTCTCGGGCGAGCGCACGCCGCACAACGATGCCGGCGCCCGCGGCGTGTTGCTCGGCCTCGGCCACGCGAGCGATCGCGGCACGCTCGTGCGAGCCGTGCTGGAGGGCGTGGCGTTCGGGTTTCGCGACTGCCTGCGCGTCTTGCGCGACGCCGGCACCGAGGTCGATACCTGCCTGGTCGCCGGCGGCGGCGCGCGCTCGCGCGAATGGCTGCAGATCATCGCCTCGTGCACCGGCGTGCGCCTGCAGGTGCCGGCGAGCGGCGATTTCGGCGCCGCGTTCGGCGCGGCACGACTGGGCGCGCTGGCGGCCACCGGCGCGGACCCCGAAAGCGTCTGCACGGTCCCGCCGATCGCCGCGACCATCGAGCCCGAAGCCGCCCGGGCCGGCGTGTACGCGGCGGGCTACGAGCGTTACCGCACCGCCTATCCCCTCAGCAGAAAGGCCCTGCCATGAGCGATTTCTTCAAAGACGTACCGCCGATCCGCTACGCCGGCCCGGATTCGACCGACCCGCTCACCTTTCGCTACTACGACCGCGAGCGCCTGGTGCTCGGCAAGCGCATGGAGGAGCACCTGCGCCTGGCGGTGTGCTACTGGCACACGTTCTGCTGGCAGGGCAACGACCCGTTCGGCGGCCCGACGCTCGAGCGGCCGTGGTACGGCGAGGGGCTGGCCGGCGCGGAACTCAAGGCCGAGGTGGCGTTCGACCTGTTCGACCTGCTCGGCGTGCCGTTCTTCTGTTTCCACGATCGCGACATCGCGCCCGAGGGCGCCACGCTCGCCGAGTCCAACGCCAACGTCGAGCACATCGCGCAGATCTTTGCCGACCAGCTTTCCGGGCGCCGGGTGGAACTGTTGTGGGGCACGGCGAACCTGTTCTCGCACCGCCGCTACATGGCGGGCGCGGCCACCAATCCGGACCCCGACGTGTTCGCCTACGCAGCCGCCCAGGTCAAGCACTGCATGGACGTCACCCGCCAGCTGGGCGGCCACAACTACGTGCTGTGGGGCGGGCGCGAAGGCTACGAGACCCTGCTCAACACCGAGATCGGGCGCGAGCTCGACCAGCTCGGCCGCTTCCTCGCGCTGGTGGTGGACTACAAGCACAAGACCGGGTTCGGCGGCGCCATCCTGGTCGAGCCCAAACCGCAGGAGCCGACCAAGCACCAGTACGACTTCGACGTCGCCACCGTGTACGGTTTGCTGAAACGCTACGGGCTCGAGGACGAGGTGAAGGTCAACATCGAAGCCGGGCACGCGTTCCTCGCCGGGCACACGTTCGAGCACGAGATCGCGCTCGCCACGGCGCTCGGCATCTTCGGCTCGCTCGACATCAACCGCAACGATCTGCAATCGGGCTGGGACACCGACCAATTCCCGAACAACGTGCAGGAGCTGGCGCTGGCGCTCTACTACGTGCTGCAGGGCGGCGGCTTCGGCAGCGGCGGCATGAACTTCGACGCCAGGTTGCGCCGCCAGTCCGTCGACCCGGTGGACCTGCTGCACGCCCACATCGGCGGCATGGACACCTGCGCGCGCGGGCTGCTCGCCGCGGCCGCGATGATCGAGGACGGCGCGCTGGCCCGGGAGCGGCGTGCGCGCTACGCGGGCTGGGACGAGGCCGGCGCGCAGGCGATGCTGAGCGGCGGGGAGACGCTGGAGAGCATCGCCGAGCGCGTGCTGCGCGAAGGCCTGGAGCCGCAGCCGCGCTCCGGGCGCCAGGAGTTCTTCGAAAACCTCCTCAACCGGTATCAGTAGGGCAGCTGACGATGAGCGACTTCGGCACCCTCGAAGACGGCACGCCCATCGAGCTGATCGCGATCGAAAGCGACGCGCTGCGCGCAGAGATCCTGACCTACGGCGCGATCGTGCGCGACCTGCGCCACGAGGCTTGCGCGCACCCCCTGGTGCTCGGGCTGAACTCGGCGCGCGATTACCAGCATCACTCGCCCTACTTCGGCGCCATCGCCGGGCGCTACGCCAACCGCATTCGGGGCGGGCGATTCGTGCTCGGCGAACGCGAGTACCAGCTGACCCGCAACCAGGACGGGCGCCATACGCTGCACGGCGGCAAGCCGGGTTTCGGTCAGCGGGTCTGGTCGGTGCACGCGCGCGAGCGCAACGCCGTGACGCTGGCGCTGACCTCGGCGGACGGCGAGCAGGGATTTCCGGGGCGAATGGCGGTGCGCTGCACCTACCGCCTCGAGGGCGAGTGCCTGGCGCTGGAGCTCACCGCCAGCACCGACGCCCCGACCGTGGTCAGCCTCGCCGGGCACAGCTACTTCAACCTCGACGGCAGCGAGCGGATCGACGGGCACCGCCTCGCCATCGCGGCGCAGCGGCGCACGCCCACCGACGCGGAGTTGATTCCCACCGGCGAGATCGTCGGCGTCGAAGGAACCCGGTTCGACCTGCGCGCGGCGCGCACCATCGCGGGCGAAGCGTTCGACGCCAACTTCTGCGTCGCCGAACGCCGCCATCGTGAACCGCGGCCGCTCGCACGCCTCGGTGGCGCTGCGCTGGAGATGGAGGTCGCCAGTACCGAGCCCGGGCTGCAGCTTTACACCGGCGACAAGATCGACTGCCCGGTGGCGGGCCTGGAGGGTCGGCGTTACGGCGCCCGCGCGGGTCTGTGCCTGGAGCCCCAGGACTGGCCGGACGCCCCCAACCACCCGGAGTTCCCGCCGGCCGTGCTGATGCCGGGCGAAACCTATCGGCAGGTGACCGAATATCGGTTCTCGAAAGCGCGGTGGGCGACCACGGATTGAGAAACGCCCTGTCCCGGGCAGCCGGTAAACATACATCAACGGCGTGCGGCTGTCGCTGAACCACGCCGTTGACGCCGGCGCCCGGCCCGCCTAGCGTCAGACCAGCGAATATTCCCAGGGTGGCGCCAGCGCCGTGTTCCCAGGGACGATAACGCCGAAACACGGGGCCACGACCCCGGGGTAGGAGCGGGCGCTGCGAAACGCCCGCAACGGTTTGGGGCTCGGAAAATGAACTTGCCGACACTGCTGCTCGCGGGCGCACTGCTGCCCGCTGCCGCCGTCGCGGCGCCCGCTGGCGACCCGCCGGTCGGCGCCGCACCCGAGCGCCCCGCCGCGGTGGCCGCCGGCGATTGTTTCATCGCCACCGCCGCCTGGGGCACGGACCTGGCCCCCGAAGTCGCCGCGCTGCGGCGTTTTCGCGACCGCGTGCTGCTCAGCCACGCGCCGGGGCGTCGGCTGGTAGCCTGGTACTACTCGATCTCGCCGCCGCTCGCCGAGCGGCTGGCCGAAGACCCCCTGCTGCGCTGGGGCGTGCGCGCATTGCTGACACCGCTGGCGATGGCCGTCCGCTACCCGCTCGCGGCAACGGCGAGCGCCGCGCTGGCGGTGACGGGATTGGTCGTGGCGCTGCGCGCCGGCCGGCGGCGGCGGCGCTACTGGCGGTGAACAACGCCGGACCCGGGAAACGCGCCGCGGCCTGCTGCCCTCAGGGCACCCGGCTGTCGATGGTGATGCGCACCTCGCTGTCGCCGTCGGGCGACACCGGGGTGCGCGTACCACGGATGTCCCCGCTCTGCGGGATAGCGTTGCCGGTGCTGGAGATCCGCGCCTCGACGGTCACCTGCTCGAAGGTGGCGAGCGTCATGTTGGGCAGCATCGCCATGGACTCGTCGAGCGTCACGGTCAGCGGTAACTCGCTGGCCGCACGCCGGGTGATAGCGAGCGGCATGCGCGGCCCCTCGGTGGCGCGCGCGTAGACGAACAACGTCGCCCCGGGCTCGACCGCGCCCTGCAGGGCCGGATCGAGGTCCACCCGCACCCGGATCGACTTGCCGCCGCCGGCGGCTGCTGCGCCGGGCGCCGGCTGCGCGGCCGCGACCGGCGTGGGTCGGGTCGCTGCACCCGCCGCGACCGGCAAGCCGAGTTGCGCGCGCGCCTCGTTCATCGACAGGGTGAGTTGCGCGAGGTCCTCGCTGCCCGGCGCAAGCCCCCCCGCCACCTGCTCCCACAAGGCAAGCGCCTCGGCCGGGCGCCGCGCCTGGAAGTGCGCATGGCCGAGCAGGAACTGCGCGTTCAGGTGGCCGGGCTCACGGGCCAGCGCCTCGCGCAACAGCGCCTCCGGACGCCCGGCCAGCACGCCGTTCGCCTCGCGCGCCAGGCTGGCCGCGTATTCCACCTTGATGTCCGCGTCGTCGGGCAAGAGCGCATAGGCCCGGGCGAAGGCCGGGCCGGCCTGCTCCCAGCGCCCGATGAAACCGTAGCTGCGGGCCAGCATCAGCCAGCCGGCGGCATCGTCCGGTTCGCGTTCCAGGCGCGACTCGAGCCGCGCGACCATCTCCTGCACCGAGGGCAACGACTCCTGGCCGCCGCCCTGCGCCGCGCCGCCCGGCGCGGCAGGTACGCCCGTCACTGCGCCGCGGTCGCCGATGGCCAGGTACATCACCAGCGCCAGCAGCGGCACCACGCTTGCGACCATCACCACGCTCGGTACGTCGCGGCGCCCGTCGAACGCGCCCCCGGCCGGCTCGTCCGGCACCTCGGCGAGCAGGTTGCGCTGCAACTCGTCGCGCGCCTCTTCGAGCCGGCCCGGGTCGAGCACGCCCTGGCGCGCCTCTTCCTCGAGTTCGTGCAGGCGTTCGCGGGCCAGCGAGACGTTGAGCGCCGGCGCATCGCTCTCGACGCGCTGCGCGCGCAGCAACGGCGGCAGGACGAACGCCAGCGCCAGCACGACCAGCACGGCGACCAGCACCCAGAACAGGATCATCGCGGGGCCTCGCCGCTCGCCGGCCCGCCGGGCGGCGGTGACTCTTCGCTGAGCAGCCTGGCGATCCGTTGCTGCTCCGCCTCGCTCAACGGCGCCCGCGCGGCACTCGCGCGCTGGTTGCGCACCGTGCGCACCGCGAACCACACGGCCAGCGCGAACAGCGCAATCGGCCCGAACCACAGCAGGTAGGTGGCGGGTTTGAGCGGCGGGCGATAGAGCACGAAATCGCCATAACGGGCGACCAGGTAGTCGATGACCTCGCGGTCGTCGCGCCCCTCGCGCATGAGATCGAAGACCTCGCGGCGCAGGTCTTCGGCGAGACCGGCGTCGGAATCGCCGAGCGACTGGTTCTGGCAGACCAGGCAACGCAGCTCGGCGATCAGGGCCTTGAACCGTCGCTCCTCGGCAGCGTCGGTGAAATCGTAACCGGCGAGGTTCGCCCAGGCCCCGGGAAGGAGCAGCGCCAGCACCAGCAACAGCCAGCGCGCGCTCACGAGCTCTCGGCCTTGAGCGCGCGCAGCAGCGGCAGCAGCTCGCGCTCGACAAGCGCATCGGTGAGCACACCGATGTGCTTGTACCGGACCGTCCCGCGGGCGTCGAGCACGAAGGTCTCGGGCGCACCGTACACGCCCCAGTCGATGGCCGCCTTGCCGTCGTGGTCGAAGCCCGTGGCGACGTAGGGATCGCCGAGCTCGCTGAGCCAGCGCAGGGCGAGCACCCGGTCGTCTTTCCAGTTGAGGCCGTAAATGGGCGCCACGCCCGCCGAGGCGAGGCGCAGCAACACGTCGTGCTCCTCGCGGCAGCCCACGCACCAGGTGCCCCAGACGTTGAGCACACTCACGCGGCCACGCAAGTGTCGGTCCGTAAGGCGGGCCTCGGGGTCGTTCAGCAGTGCCAGGTCGAACGCCGGCATGGGCTTGCCGACCAGCGGCGAGGGCACTTCCCGCGGGTTCATGGTCAGGCCCACGCCGAGCAATGCCACCATCGCGGCAAACACGCCGAGCGGCACCAGGAAGCGGGCTTTCACGCGCTCGCCTCGGCCCCGGCGCCGATCCGCAGCTTCTGCTTGAGGCGCAGGCGGTAACGCTTGTCCGTGGCGGCGAGCAGGCCGCCCAACCCCATCAGCAGCCCGCCGAGCCATATCCAGCGCACGAACGGCTTGACGTAAACGCGCAGGCTCCACGCGCCTTCGCCGAGCGCCTCGCCCAGCGACACGTACAGGTCGCGGGTCAGGCCGACGTCGATGGCGGCCTCGGTCATCGGCTCGCCGCGCGCGAAGTACTGGCGCTTCTCGGGCCACAGGTCGGCCACCGTGGCGCCGTCGCGGGTAACCAGCACGTGTCCGCGCTCGGCCCGGTAGTTGGGACCGGGCACCTGTTGCACGCCCTGGAAAGTGAACTCGTAGCCGCCGAGCTCGAGCGCCTCACCGCGCGCCAGCGCGACGTCCTTCTCGAGCCCGAACAGCGACACGAAGGTGATGCCGACCAGGCACACGGCCACGCCGAGGTGTGCCACCACCATGCCGTAGTAGCTGCGCGACTGCGCCCGCAGCATCGCCAGGAACGGACGTGGCCCGCGCAGGCGTCGCCACAGGGCGGCCAGCGTGGCCAGCACGATCCAGCCCGCCAGCCCGACGCCCAGCGCCACCTCCCAGGAGGCCGCCGGGTGCCACGGCACCCACGCCGCCACCGCCAGCAGCAGGCTGGCTGCCGCCGCCCAGCGCACGCGCGCCAGCACCTCGCGAGGGGAATCGTCTTTCCAACGCGTCACCGGCCCGATTCCCATCAGCACCAGCAGCAGGGGCATGAAGCCGATGAACATGGTGTTGAAGTAGGGAAAACCCACCGAGATCTTGAGCCCAGCGGCCTGGTAGACGATCGGCGCCAGGGTGCCGATCAGGATCAGCGCACACACCAACACCAGCAGCACGTTGTTGCCGAGCAGCATGGTCTCGCGCGAGACCCAGTTGAATTGCCCGCCGCGCGAGACGCCGGGGCCGCGCCAGGCGTACAACCCGAGCGAGCCGCCGATGACCACCACGAGGAACATCAGGATGAACAGCCCGCGCTCGGGGTCGCTGGCGAACGCGTGCACCGAGGTGAGCACGCCGGAGCGCACCAGGAAGGTACCGAGCAGGCTGAGCGAGAAGCCGAGGATGGCGAGCAGCACGGTCCAGCTCTTGAACGCACCGCGCTTCTCGGTGGTGGCAAGCGAGTGCATCAGGGCGGTGGCCACCAGCCACGGCATGAACGAGGCGTTCTCGACCGGGTCCCAGAACCACCAGCCGCCCCAGCCCAGTTCGTTGTACGCCCACCAGCTGCCGAGCATGATGCCAAGCGTGAGGAACACCCAGGCGACGGTGGTCCAGGGCCGCGACCAGCGCGCCCAGGTGGAATCCAGCCGCCCGCCGATCAGCGCGGCGATGGCGAAACTGAACGCCACCGACAGGCCCACGTAGCCCATGTAGAGCAGCGGCGGATGAATGGCGAGCCCGGGATCCTGCAGCAACGGGTTGAGGTCGCGACCTTCGACGGCGGCGAAGGTCAGGCGTTCGAAGGGGTTGGAGGTCAGCAGGATGAACAGCAGAAAACCGACACCCACCAGGCCCATCACCGAGAGCACGCGGGCGAGCAGCACGTCGGGCAGGTTGCGGCTCAGGGTCGCCACCGCGAAACCCCAGCCGCCCATCATCAGCACCCACAACAACAGCGACCCCTCGTGGGCGCTCCACACCGCCGAGACCTTGTACATCACCGGCAGCAGGGTGTTGGAGTTGTTGACCACGTACAGCACGGAGAAATCGTCGGCCAGGAACGACTGGGTCAGCGCGACGAACGAGATCGCGATGAACGCGAACTGCCCACGGGCCGCGGCGCGGCCCATCGCCACCCAGTTGGCGTTGCCGATGAACGTGCCGGCCAGCGGCAGGGTGCCCTGGACCACGGCCATGCACAGCGCCAGGATCAGGGCGAAGTGCCCGAGTTCAGGAATCATGGGGACCTCTCTCCCGGGGCGTTCAGTAGGCCCCGCCGCCGGTGGCTTTCTCGTGCACCGTCTTCAAGGCGTCGGCGACCTCGGGCGGCATGTAGTTCTCGTCGTGCTTGGCCAGCACCTCGTCGGCCACGAACACCCCGTCGGGGCGCAGCTTGCCCCGCGAGACGATGCCCTGACCTTCGCGAAAGAGATCCGGCAGGATGCCCGCGTAGACCACCGTCACCGCACCCTTGTTGTCGGTCAGGTCGAAGCGGACCTCGATCGAGCCCGGCTCGCGGCGCACGCTGCCGGGCACGACCAGCCCGCCGAGGCGAAAGGCGTGATCGCGCGGCGCCTCGCCCGCCGCCACCTCGCTCGGGGCGAAGAAGAACATCAGGTTCTCGTTGAACGCATTGAGCGCCAGGGTCACGGCCACACCGATGCCGACCACCAGCACCGCGGCAATGGTCAGGCGTTGCTTACGCTTGGGCGTCATCGCGCCGTGTCCTCCTCGCCCTGCGCTTGAGTTCGCCCATCAGCCGCCGCCGGGTCCGCATCGGCGCCAGCAGGTTGACGGCGAGGACCACACCGGCAAGGGCATAGGATGTCCAGACATAGAACGCATAGCCACCCATGTTAAGAAAATCGCTCAGGGACTGCATGATTTGTGTCAGCTTCGTAACGTCTCGGGTAGCGGCTGTGGCTTTGACGCCTCAGGAGCCGACGAGTTCGCGCACCCACTGGCTGTTGCGCTCGCGCTGCAGCAGCTCGCAGCGCGCCCGCATCAGCAGCGTGGTGGCGAAAAACAGCTTGAACCCCACCGCCATGACCAGCAGCGGAACCAGCATGCTGGTGTGGATGGACGGCTTGTCGAACTTGGTGATGGTGGCCGGCTGGTGCAGCGTGTTCCACCACTCCACCGAGTAGTGGATGATGGGGATGTTGACCACGCCGACCATCGCCAGGATCGCCGCCGCCCGCGCCGCCACCCGCTTGTCCTCGATCGCCCCGTACAGCGCGATCACCCCGAGGTAGAGGAACAGCAGCAGCAACTCCGAGGTGAGGCGCGCGTCCCACACCCAGTAGGTGCCCCACATCGGCTTGCCCCACAGCGACCCGGTGGCCAGCGCGATGAAGGTGAACGAAGCGCCGATGGGCGCGCAGCTGATGCTCACGATCTCGGCCAGCTTGATGCGCCAGACGAAGCCGATGGCGCCGCTCACCGCCATCACCATGTAGGCGAACAGCGACAGCCACGCGCTCGGCACGTGAATGAAAATGATCCGGTAGCTCTCGCCCTGCTGGTAGTCGGCCGGCGCCAGCACCAGGCCGCCCACCAGGCCCACCGCCAGGGCCAGCGCGCACAGCCACCCGAACCAGGGGATCAGCCGCCCGGAGAAGTCATAGAAATAGCTGGGCGAGGCCAGCCGGTGCAGCCACGCCATCATCGGCGCGCCCCCCGGGGGGCGACGACGGGAAACAGGAGAAAAAACCTCAGGAGCAGCATCTCAGTTCAACTCAGGCTCACGCGCAGCGCCGCCGCGGCGGCCAGCGGCGCGAGGCTCAACGCCAGCGCCAGAAGCGCACCCAGAAACAGCAGTTGCGCCGTCACCGGGATGCCCGCCGCCGCCGTGTGCACCGCGTCGGTGGCGAAGATCAGCACCGGCACATACAGCGGCAACACCAACAGGGCGAGAATGATACCACCGCGGCGCAGGCCGACGGTCAGCGCCACGCCGATCGCCCCGATCAGGCTCAGCACCGGGGTGCCCAGCCCCAGGGTCACCAGCAGCACGCCCCACACCGCGCCCGGCAGCTGCATGAACTCGGCGAGCAGCGGCGAGACCAGGATCAGCGGCAGGCCCGAGACCAGCCAGTGCCCGAGCACCTTGGCGAGCACCAGCAGCCAGGCGGGATGAGCGCTCAGCAGCAGTTGCTCCAGCGTCCCGTCGTCGAAATCCGAGCGAAAGATCGCATCCAGCGACAGCAGGGTCGCCAGCAGCGCCGCCACCCAGATCACCCCGGGCCCGATGCTGGCCAGCGTAGCGGGGTCGGCGCCCGCCCCGAGCGCGAACAGGGCCACCACCAGCACGTAGAACAGCAGCGGGTTGACCACCTCGGCGCGGCGGCGAAAGGCGAGCGTCAGGTCGCGCCGCAGCAGCGCGGCGAACGCGCCCGGCACCACCCGCCGCGTCATCGCGACGACAGGTCCAGGTGCTGTACGTGGGCACCGTCGAGCGCCAGTCGATGGTGGGTGGTCATGACCGCCAGCCCGCCACGGGCGAGGTGCGCGCCCAGCAGCGACTCGAACAATCCGATCCCGTCGCGGTCGAGAGAGGACAGCGGCTCGTCCAGCACCCACAGCCCCGCCTCGGTCACCAGCAGCCTGGCCAGCGCCAGGCGCCGCTTCTGCCCGGCCGAGAGCACCCGGGTCGGGACGTCCTCCAGCGCGTAGAGCCCCACCTGATCGAGCACCGCGTCGATGTCGCCCCCCGGGCGCGCACGCCCCAGGGCGGCGGCGAACGCGAGGTTCTCCCGCGGGCTCAGGTCGAGCTTCAGCCCGTCGCTGTGGCCGAGGTAGGCGACGTGCAGGTGGTAGCCGGGGCCGAGCGCCGCGATCGGCGCGGACTCCCAGTACACCTCGCCGGC
>JBFJWO010000054.1:0-14769 GCA_041623575.1 Gammaproteobacteria bacterium | reverse complement strand
GGCGCCTCGACCAACCGCGACCGCGAGGCCGGCTTCCTGCGCGGACTCGAGGAGGCGGGCCTCGAGCTGTTCGACCGGGCGCTCGGCGACTACGATTTCGAGCAGGCCAAACGCGCCGCGCGCGAGCTGTTCGACCGCCCGGGCGAGCGCCGCCCCGACGCCGTGTTCGTGGCCAACGATCACATGGCGGTCGCGGTGCTCGATACGCTCCGCTACGAGCTCGGTCTCGAGGTTCCCGCGCAGGTGTCGGTGGTCGGCTACGACGACATCCCGCAGGCCGCCTGGCCGAGCTTCGACCTCACCACGGTGCGCCAGCCGACCGAGGAGATGGTGGACGCCACCGTGCGTATCCTGCTCGAGCGCATCGAGGAGAACATCGAGACCCCGCAACGCATCGCGCTGCAGGGCCCGCTGGTCGTCCGGGGCTCGGCGCGCCGCCCCGCAACCTGATATCGACGGAGTTCCCATGCAAGGCTTCGACGCCGAGTTCACCGACCTGCCGGACTACATTCTCAAGATCACCGAGCGCATCTGGGAAGGCCGCCAGGTGGGCGCCATTCGCCGCTACTACGACGAGCACTGCATCGTGCGCACGCCGATGGCGTTGCTGAGCGGCGCCGAGGCGATGGTGAGCGGCACGCTGGCGACCCTGCACCTGTTTCCGGACCGGCGCCTGCTCGGCGAGGACGTGATCTGGTCGGGCGACGAAGCCCGGGGCTTTTACTCCTCGCACCGCATCTTCTCGCCCATGCATCATCGCGGCGACGGCGCTTTCGGCCCCGCCACCGGTCGTTTCGTGAAGGTGCGCGCCATCGCCGATTGCGCCGTGAAGGACAACCGCGTGTACGAGGAGTGGCTGGTGCGCGACCAGGCCGCGATCGTGCGCCAGACGGGGCAGGACCCGCGGACGTTCGCCGCCGCCCAGGTCGCGAGCGAGATCGCCCGGGGCGGCACGCCGGGGGTGTTCCTGCCCGAGCACGACGCGCCCGGTCGCTACCAGCCCACCGAAGCGCACCTCGACGAAGCGCTGGCCTACGCCGGGATGCTGCAGGAGGTGGTCGAGCACAAGGCGCTCGGGCGGTTGCGCGAGCACTACGAGGAAGCCGTCGCGGTCGAAGTGCCCGGCGGCGAGTGCGTACACGGCAAGGCCGCGCTCGACGCCTTCTGGCTGGGATACCTGGCGGCGTTCCCCGACGTGCGCTTCACGCTGGAGCACCTGATCGGGCGCAACGACCCGGGCCGGGGCGTGCGCGTCGCCGCGCGCTGGAGCCTGCGCGGGCGGCACGCCGGCCACGGCGCTTTCGGTACCCCGAGCGGCGCCGACGTCTACGTGATGGGTATCTCGCACGCCGAGTTCGCCAATGGCCGCGTGCTGCGCGAATGGGTGCTGGTCGACGAGCTCGCGATCTGGCGCCAGATCGCCCTGGCACGCGGCTGAGGCCCGGTCATGGACTTCACCTACGAGCAGATGCGCGCCCGACTCGTGCGCTACGCCGACCTGGTGCCGTGCCGCAACGCGTTCGTCGATACCCGCACCCCCGGCTCGGATCGCAAGGAGAACTTCACCATCATCGGCCCGGGCGTGTCGGAGAACCCCGGCCAGCACGTGCACATCGCCGAGCCCCACGGTTTCAACATCGGCGGCGCGCGCCAGCCGGGCGGTTGCCTCAACTCGCAGCACAGCCACGACACCGCCGAGGTATTCGTCGTGCACACCGGGCGCTGGCGGCTGCTGTTCGGACCCGCACGCGAGGACGGCCACCTCGACATCGCCCCCGGCGACGTGGCTTCGGTGCCCATCCACATGTTCCGCGGCTTCGAGAAACTCGACGAGGGCGAAGGTTTCCTGTGGGTGGTGCTGGGCCGCGACGATCCCGGCAACGTGACCTGGGCGCCGGACGTGTTCGAACTGGCCAGGCACTACGGCCTGGTGCTGCTCGAGGGCGGGCGGCTGGTCGACACCGCGGCGGGCGAGGAACTGCCGCCGGACGCCGCCGTCGAGGCCCCGCCCGGCCCGGAACTGCTGGCGGCCTGCACCACACCGTCGGCCGAACAACTCGCCACCTGCGTGGTGAGCGCCGGCGCGATGCGCGGCGCGCCAGGGTCGCCGCTGGCAGGCGAAGGCGTCGAAGAATGCCCGCTGATCACCCCGCGGGCGACCGGCGACGGGTTCGCGCCCGGCCCGATCACCGGCTGGTGGCCGCACGGATTCAACCTGCGTTGCCTGAAGCTGGCGCCGGGGGCGACGGTCGCCTCCCACTTGCGCCACGAGCCCGAGGTGCTGTTCGTGCACTCGGGCGCCCTGGAAGTGAGCTGGCCGGGCGGCGAGCTGGTGATGGCACCGGGCGACACGCTCACCGTGCCGGTCGGACTCGCGCGCGCTTTCCGTGCCTCGAGCTCCGAACCCGTCACGGCTTACGTGGTCCGCGGCGGCGACGCGCCCGCGGCGCCGACCTTCGTCGCCGGCGATCGACGCCCCGCGACACCCTGAGACAGGAACAGACACCGATGCGCTACAGCCAGGACCGGATACTCACCACCCACGTCGGCTCCCTGCCGCGACCGCACGACGTCACCGAGGTGGTGTTCGCCCGCGAGCGCGGCGAGCACGTCGGCGACGAGCGCTTCGCCGAAGTGATCGGCGCTGCCGTGCAGGGCGTGCTCGCGCGCCAGCGCCAGACGGGTATCGACGTGCCGTCGGACGGCGAGATGTCGAAGATCTCCTACGCCACCTACATCAAGGACCGCCTGAGCGGCTTCGACGGCGACAGCCCGCGCCGCGCCCCCGCGGATCTCAAAGCCTACCCCGGTTTCCTGGACAAGCTCGCCAGGGCCGGCGGCACCCCGGAGTACCGCCGTCCGCGGTGCGTCGGCCCGATCGCGGTCAAGGACCTCTCGCCGCTGCACGACGACATCGCCTGGATGCAGGCGGCCATGCGCGCCCACGGTTACGAGGAAGGCTTCATGAACTCCGCGACGCCGGGCGTGATCGCGCTGTTCCAGCCCTCCGACCATCACGCCACCCACGAGGCCTACCTCGAGGACATCGCCGAGGCCATGCGCCACGAGTACGAGGCGATCGTGGAGGCCGGGCTGATCCTGCAACTGGACAGCCCCGACCTCGGGCTCGGGCGGCACATGATGTTCCCCGACCTGACGGACGAGGCGTTCGTCGCGCGCGCCGAGCAGCACGTCGAGGTGTTGAACCACGCGTTGCGCAACGTCCCCGGGGAGCGCGTACGCCTGCACGTGTGCTGGGGCAACTACGAGGGACCGCACCACTGCGACATCGCGCTCGCCAAGGTCCTGCCGGTGGTGCTCAAGGCCAGGCCGCGCGCCCTGCTGTTCGAATCCTCCAACCCGCGCCACGCGCACGAATGGACGGTCTTCGAGCAGGTCCGGGTGCCGGACGACTACCTGTTGATCCCGGGCGTGCTCGACACGACGACCAACTTCGTCGAACACCCCGAACTGGTGGCCCAGCGCATCGAGCGCTTCGCCGGCCTGGTCGGTCGCGAACGGGTGATCGCCGGCACCGACTGCGGGTTCGCCACCTTCGCCGGTTTCGGCGCCGTCGACGCCGAGATCGCCTGGGCGAAGCTCGCGAGCCTCGCCGAAGGCGCGGCCATCGCCAGCCGCCGTCTGTGGGCCGACGCCGCCTGAGCGGCGCGACCGCGGACCGCTCGCCTCAGCGCGCGACGACCACCAGCACCGAGGCAGCGAGTCGCTCGAGGTCGACCTTCGCCGGGGTGCGCTGCGCGGCGAGCGCCTCGCGCGACGTCGGCAACCTCGCCAGGATCTGGCGAATCGCCGACAGCCGCACCGCGACGCCCGCGTTCGCCAGCACGTTGACGGTGCCGGACTCGTCGACCACGCCGAGCATCCCGGTGACGGCCCCGATCACTTCGCCGCGGGCATTGAGCACCGGTCCGCCGCTGTATCCCGGTTCGACGTGCAGGTCGAGACGGTAGGTGCGTCGCCCGCCGCCCGCCTCGCCCGGCCAGCCGATCGAGCCGGCCGATGTCTTCACCGAGTGGCCGAGCACGTCGATGCGCGGATAGCCGAGCGCGAACACCTCTCCCCCCGGCCCGGCATCGGCGGACGCGAGCGCCAGTGCCGGCGGGAGCGCGTCGGCGTCGGCCACCCGCAGCAGCGCGATGTCGTCGGCGCGATCCTCGAGCACCACCTCGGCGGCGATCTCGGCGCCGCGCGCGTCCACGAGGAAGACTTCCCGGCTGCCCTCGACGACGTGATAGTTGGTTACGACCACGCCGCGCGACACCGGCCATGCCGAACCGACCGCCGCGCCGTCCCAGGGCGACACCCGATCGCGTGGTGCCGGCGCGATCGCCTCGAGTGAGGCCAGCGCCTCCAGCGCGTGCGCCTCGTCCCGCCCTGCGCCCACGCCCCCGGCGCGGGGGCCGGCTGCCCCGGCGGCGCGCAGTTGCGCGAGGTTGGCGCGCGCGGCGGCGGAGCCCTGGCGGGCAGCGCTGGCGTACCAGTGAGCGGCCAGCCGCGCGTCCGGCGCGACACCCTGGCCGGTCTCGTACAGCAACCCGAGATTGAGCTGAGCGCGCGCATCGCCGTCGAGCGCGGCCGAGCGCCACTGTTCGAAGGCGCGGAAGAAATCGCCGGCTTCGAAGTGCCGCCAGCCAGACAGGAACCGCTCCGGCCCGGCGTGCGCCAGGGCCGAGGCCGCGGTCAAGACCACGCCAAGGGTGAGCGCCCGTGTCCTGCTGTTCATGTCTGCTCCCGGTCGGTACGCGCCGCGGCACCCGCGATAGCGCGATACCGGTTACAACGGCGGCGCCACGGCGGCACTTTAGTTCCACGACCTGCGGTGTCCGCCACCCTGCGGGCGGGCCCGTCGAGCGACCAACCTGCCCGACGAGTGACCCGCGCGGTTCCGCGCCACGGCGCAATCCTCACAATCCTTTACAAATCCCGGGCCAATTGCGGCGGAGCGCTTCCTATACTGCGTCGACGCATTTCGGCGAGCCGGCAACCCGGACGCCGCCTTGCCTACCGAGTCCCCGGAGATTGCCGGCCGCGACATCTGACCTGCGCGGCGTCGGCAGCGGGATCAAGACACTTTGCCGATGGAGGCACCTATGGAGATCTCACGAGTATTGAAGACATCGTCCGCCCTGCTCGCGGTCCTGGCGTTGAGCGCCTGCGGCTCGATGGGCTCGAAGCTCAGCGACAGCGAGATGCAGGCGAAAATGCAGGAGCTCGAGACGCGCGAATCCGCCATCGCCGAGCGCGAACTGGAAGTCTCACGCCAGGCCGAAGCCAACCAGCGCGAGCACGCCGCAGCCGTGGCACGCACCGAGCAGGAACGGGCCACGATGAAAGCTCAGGCCGAGGCAAAGCCGCAGTCGAGCCCCGTGCAGGCGGCCGCCCGGGAGCCGTTGCTGTTGCCGCCGCAGAGCAAGCCCGGCCAGTGTTTCGCCCGCGTGTTCGTCGCGCCGACCTATCGCACCGTCAGCGAACGCGTGCTGAAGACCCCCGCCTCGGCGCGCGTGGTGGTGATCCCGGCCAAGTACCGCAACGCCGAGAAGCGCGTGCTGGTGGCCGACGAATCCGAGCGCGTCGAAGTCGTGCCGGCCACCTACAAGTGGGTGGAGGAGCGCGTCATGGTCAAGCCCGCCACGCAGCGCATGATGGCCGTTCCCGCCAAGTATCGTACGGTGAGCGAGCGCGTGATGGTGTCGCCCGCCCACACGGTGTGGAAGAAGGGTACCGGCCCGATCCAGAAGATCGACGCGGCGACCGGCGAGATCATGTGCCTGGTGGAAGTCCCGGCGGTCTTCGACACCGTGAGCAAGCGCGTGCTGGTCTCGGAGGCAAGCACCCAGGCCGTCGAGGTCCCGGCCGTGTACAAGACCGTCAAGCGGCGGGTCGTCGACAAGCCCGCCACCACCCGCGTGGTGAAGATCCCCGCCAAGTACGAGACCCTCACGGTCACCGAGGAAGTCAGCGCGCCGCAGCAGAAACGCGAGCCCATCGCACCGACCTACCAGACCATCAGCAAGCAGGTCATGGTCAGCGACGGGCGCATGGAATGGCGCGAGATCCTGTGCGAGACCAACATGACCCGGGGACGGGTCACCGAGATCCAGCGCAGCCTCGCGCGCGCCGGCCACAACCCCGGCCCGATCGACGGCATCATCGGCGAGCAGACCATGGGCGCGGTCAACGCGTTCCAGCGAGCCAAGGGCCTGCCGGTCGACAAGTACCTCAACATCGCCACGCTCGATGCGCTCGGCGTGAGCCCCCGCTGACACCTTTCCACCCCTGCTTTCGGGCCCCTTTACGGGGCCCTTTTTCTTTGCGGCGGCGATTAACACCGCCCGCCCCGCGCGTCGGCGAGAAACGTCCTGGCGGCGGCCATATTCACCCGTGGGTTCGGGAAAATCGCGCGACTGAGGTATAAATACGCGATCTACGAGACGAACCGTGGCGCAGGGCATGAGCGGCAGCGAAGTCGCGCCGCGGCCACCCCGGAGACGAAGTGCAGTTCAACCATTTCCTGTCGAGCTACTTCCCCGACCCTGCCTACGGCGGCGCGGCGCTCTACCGCGACATGCTGGAGCAGGCGCGGCTGGCCGATCGCCTGGGCTACGCGAGCGTCTCGATCCCGGAACATCACCTGATCAACATCCTGCTGACGCCGGCCCCGCTGCAGATGGCGGTACGGGTGGCGGCGGAAACCGAACGGGTGGACGTAGTGACCGCGGTGGCGGTGCTGCCGCTGCACGACATGCGGGTGTTCGCCGGCGAGGTCGCCATGGCCGACATCCTGTGCGAGGGGCGCCTGGTGCTGGGCGTCGGGCGCGGTGCGTTCGGCTACGAGATGGGACGCCTGGGCGTAGCGCTCGAGCACAGCCGGGAGAAGTTCGACGAATCGCTCAGCGTGCTGCGCAAGTTGCTGCGCGAGGAAGACGTCGGCTTCGAGGGCCGCTACTATCGTTTCGAACCGCTGACGATCATGCCACGCCCGCTGACCCAACCGCTGCCGCGCATGATGATCGCAGTCATGAACCCGGCCGGCATCGAGGCCTGCGCGAAGCGCGGACTGCACGTTCAGACCACACCGCTGCAGGGCACGCTCGAGTACATGCTGCAGCAGGTCGAGGCCTTTCACCGCGGGCGCGCGGCACGGACCGACGGCGGCGCGGGCCAGCGCCTCAGCCTGCTGCGGGTCGGGTGGCCTGCCCTTGACGAGCGTGACCGGGTCGCGAAACTGCACCTCGCCAACGGCTACTACGAGCGCTTCGACAACCTGTTCACCGGTCCCGGCAGCGTCGAGCGCGGCGTGGTCGCACCCCTGCCCGCCACCCGGACGCTGGCCGAACTCGCCGACAACACACTGGTGTGCACGCACGAGGACATGATCGATCGCCTGGCGTTGTACGCCGAGGCGGGGATCGACGAGGTGGCGCTCAATTTCAACATCGGCGCCTCGCAGACCGAGACGCTGGAGGCCATGCAGCGTTTCGCCGAGGAGATCATGCCCCGCTTCGCCGAGCGCTCGCGCGATCATGCGGCCTGATCCGCAACGCCGATGAGCGGGGCGCTTCCCTGCGCCTACACGCTCGAGGGCGACGGCCCGCCGCTGTTCCTGGTCCACGGCATCGGCGCGGCCCGCGACGCCTGGCGCTTCGTGGTGCCCGCACTGACCGACGCCTTCACCTGTATAACCTACGACCTGCGCGGTCACGGCGAGTCACCGCTGCCGCACGGCCCGTTCGGCCTCGACGACCTGGTGGCCGACCTCGAGGCCCTGCGCGCCCACCTGGGCATCGAGCGCGCGCACATCGCCGGGCACTCGCTGGGCGGCATGATCGGGCCGGCCTACGCGCGGCGTTTCCCCGGGCGCGTGCTGACCCTCGGGCTGCTGTCGACGGCTGCGGGCCGCGACGAGGACGACCGTGCCCGCCTCACGGCGGTGTACGCGAAACTCGAGAACGACGGCATCGAGGCGACGCTCGCGACCCTGGTCGAGCGCTGGTTCACCGCGGCGTTCGCCGCCGCTCATCCCGATCTCGTGCGCCGCCGCCTGGCGCAGGTGATCGACACCGACGCGGACGTGTTCCTGAACGTCTTTCGCATCTATGCCGAAACCGAGATGGCCCCGTGGCTCGGGGAGATCCACGCCCCCGCACTGGTACTGACCGGCGAGCACGACGGCGGCTGCAGTCCGCGCCTCAACCGCCTCATCGCCGCCGCGCTCGGCGACGCGGAACTGGTCATCCTGGCGCGTTACAAGCACAGTATCCTGGTCGAGGCCCCGGCCGAGGTCGCGGCACACCTGCGGCGCTTCATCGCCGCGCGAAGCTGACGGGAGACCGAGCGTGCACAGTTACGAGCACTACATCGACGGCGCCTGGGCGAAGCCCGCTTCCGGCGCCTGGTTCGACACCGCCAACCCCTACACGGGCGAAGTGTGGGCGCAGATCGCGCGCGGCGACGCCGCCGACGTGCACGCCGCGGTGAGCGCTGCCAAGGCGGCGTTCGAAAACGGCTGGGGCACGATGAAGCCGAGCAAGCGCGGGCTGTTGCTCTTCCGCCTCGCCGACCTGATCGAGCGCGACGCCGCCCGCCTCGGCGAGATCGAGGTGCGCGACAACGGCAAGCTGATCGCGGAGATGGGCGGGCAGACCCGCTACATGGCGCAGTGGTATCGCTACTACGGCGGCCTGGC
The DNA here is from genome assembly GCA_041623575.1 of Gammaproteobacteria bacterium. Taxonomy (GTDB): domain Bacteria; phylum Pseudomonadota; class Gammaproteobacteria; order JAHELT01; family JAHELT01; genus JAHELT01. Next base: position 6,062 of record JBFJWO010000054.1, on the reverse strand, counting down.
CGACAAGATCGAGGGTGCGGTCCTGCCGAGCGACAAGCAGGGGATCTTCAACTTCACCCGCTACGAGCCGCTGGGCGTGGTCGGCCTGATCACGCCGTGGAACTCGCCGCTGCTGCTGCTCGCCTGGAAACTCGCCGTGGCGCTCGCCGCCGGCAACACCGCGGTGATCAAGCCCTCCGAGTACACCTCCGCCTCGACGCTGGAGTTCATGAACCTCATCGAGGAGGCGGGTTTTCCACCGGGCGTGGTGAACACCGTCACCGGCTTCGGTGCCGAGGCCGGCGCCGCGCTGGTCGAGCACCCGGACGTCGCCAAGATCGCGTTCACCGGATCGGACGCGTCGGGCCAGAAGATCTACGAGGCTTGCGCGCGCACCATCAAGCACGTCTCGCTGGAACTCGGCGGCAAGTCGCCCAACATCGTGTTCGAGGACGCCGACCAGGAGGCCGCGGTGATGGGCGCGGTGTCCGGGATCTTCGCCGCCACCGGCCAGACCTGCATCGCGGGCTCGCGGCTGCTTCTGCAGCGCACGATCCACGACCGCTTCGTCGAGCGCCTGGTCGAGGTCGCCCGCAACGCGCGCATCGGCGACCCGATGTCGCCCGACACGCACGTCGGGCCGGTGACCACCGAGCCGCAATACCGCAAGGTGCTCGACTACATCGCGATCGCGAAAGCCGAGGGCGCCGAGTGCGTGCTGGGCGGCGGCCCCTACACCGGCCCCGGCGCGAAGGGCACGCAGTTCGTCGAACCGACCATCTTCACCGGCGTGGACAACCGCATGCGCATCGCACAGGAAGAAGTCTTCGGGCCGGTGTTGTCGGTGATCCCCTTCGACACCGAAGCCGACGCCGTGCGCATCGGCAACGACGTGAACTTCGGGCTCGCCGCCGGGGTGTGGACGCGCGACATCGGCCGCGCGATCCGCATGTCCGAGAAACTGCGCGTCGGCACCGTGTGGGTGAATACTTACCGCGCGGTGAGCTACACCTCGCCGTTCGGCGGCTACAAGCGCAGCGGCCTCGGTCGCGAGAGCGGGCTCGAAGCCATCAAGCAGTACCTGCAGGTCAAGTCGGTCTGGATCGCGCAGGAACCGAGTGCAGGTAATCCGTTCGTGCTGCGCTGAGGCGCCGCGCGCTACGGGCCGTGAATCAGCGGGCTGCGCGCGAAGGCCGCGTAGGCACAGATGTTGTCGAGCGTCCGTGCCGGTGGGCCGACCGAGTAGTTCGGCGCCCACACCGGCACACAGTCACCGCACAAGCCGATCGCCCGTCCCGCCTCGTGCAGCATGGTTGCAGCCGGGTGACCCTCGGCACCACCGCCGACCAGCGCCGGCGGGCACAGGTGAGCGGCCTCGTCCTGCGTCGGACAGGTCGTATAGGCGGCCCACCCGTGCTGCTGGCAGTAGAAAGACGTCGGCGGATTGCACACGACGAGGTTGCGCCTGTCCTGCAAGCGCAGCCGGCGGATGATGCGTCGATACCGATGGTTCAGCGTGCGCACCGCCCAGGTGGGCAGGTGGGCACCGAAGTTCGACGCCAACGCCCCCCGCTGGTCCTGGCTAGCGTTTCCCTGCAGGATCGCATCGGTTGCCGCGACGGCCGCCTCGGCCCAGACGGTCGCGCGCGCGATGGCCTGACGGATGATCAGGTTGATGACGAATTGCGGCGCGTCCAACCCGGTCGTCTCGGGGGTGCAACCGGTGAACTCCGCCGGCTCGGACCGGGGCAGCCCTGGCGCCAGTGCCTGACGCTGCACCACCGGGCGCGGCATGCGCAATCCCCGATCCAGCCCGGATGAACTCGGGGAAGGTCCCAGGCGGCGCGCGGCGCCCTGCTGAACCACGTGTGTCAACTCGTGCGCCAGCGTCTGTCGCGACGCCGCCTGCTCACCGGCGCCGAAAGCGATGTGCTGCCCCACGGTGAACGCGCGCGCCTGCACGGAACGCGCGGCGGCGGCCGCGTTGGCGTCGTCATGGATGCGCACGGCGCCGAAATCGTGACCGAATCGCCGCTCCAGGTCGCCGCGCAGGCGCGGCGACATGGGCCGACCCGGCGAACGAGTCACCGCGGCAAAGCGCGGCGGCAGCGCCGCAATCTCGGGGTTAGGCAACGGGTGCGGGGTTGCACCCGATCTTAGTGACCGATCCGCGGCCTGGCACCGCGGACACGAGCCGCCGCACGCACACGCGTGCGAGGTGGCGGGTGGCGGCGCGCGAAGCACGCTCGCCGCGACCCGATCGGCCTCCTGCTCGTAGCGGTCGTACGGTGCGTGGATCACACCCGTCGCGAGCCCCGCGCCGCTGCGCGATGCGGGCGTGCGCGAGGCCGATCGGCGTACAGTCGGTTCCTCCATCCACTGGTGCATCGCTCGTTCCCTCGCGTATCGGGTGGCACGGAGCACACCGGGTTCTTCCCTGCACCCGCTGCAACGCCCCATCGAGTAGACCACAGCCGCGCGCGCCCGCGCAAATGCGATTCGATTCAGGAAGCGGATGGGCAAGCCGACAAGGGCCCCGGCAAGCCGTCGAGCAGATCGACGCCGCACTGGCGCGCGAAGTCGACCAGGTCGATCAGCACCCAGTTCTCGTGCAGCCGCTCGCCACGGCGGACGTAGAAATCCATGATGTTCTGGCCGATCGGCCTGCCGGTGGGCGCGATGCCGCGAAACGGCGCACCGTCGAAGGTGCCGCGCAGGCTCGGCCAGCCGGTGAACGCGGCCGTGACGCCCTCGGCGAAACGGGCCACGTGAAAACCGCCGCGGCGGTCCGGGAAGCTCGCCACCGACGGGCCCTGCGCGAAGTCCTGGAACTCGCGAAACCCGTAGCAGGAACCGATCCCCCACGGTCCGTGCCAGACCATGTCCTCGTGCCAGTACGCGGCCATGCCCATGCTGCGCAGATCGGAACCGCGCAGCCGGTTGCAGCCGCCGAGCATGGCCTCGACCAGCGCCAGCGTCTCGCGGGTCTGCGCTTGCGGCTGCGGCCCGGTGCACACACCGTTGCCTGCCGCCGGTCCCGGCGGAACCTCGGCGCGACCCGCGAACGGTGGCAGCAACGGGTAGCCGGCCTGCGCCGCGAGGCCGGGAATGTCCAGCAGGCAACGCACCTCGACGACCCGCCCGTGCTCGACACGGTAGAACTCGCCGAAACGCAGCCGGCGCTGCTCCCGGCTCCCCGGCGGGATGCCGAGCCAGTGGCGGGCCATGATCCCGACGAAGTCGCCCGCGCTCGCCACCCAGGTGTGGCCCTCGAAGGTGCCGCCCAGGAACAGGTAGGCGTCGCGGCGCACGGACTCGAACGCCTCCGCCAGCGGGCAGTAGAACTGCTCGAACAGCGCCGTGCGTCCGCGCAGATCGCCGACGGGCTGCGGGCCGTGGAACGCCGTCTCGCGATCGAAGCCGCTGGCGTCGGGCAGCATCCCGCGCCCGGCCGCCGGCTCTCGCCAGAGCGACCACACCAGCTCCTTGGCCGCCTGTACGGCGGTGGGCGACACCGGGCTCAGCCGGGCGCCGGCTCCACGAGGTGGGACTCGACCTCGTAGAGCGAACCGTCCTTGGCCCGCAGGCGGATCTCCCACAGGTCTTCCCCCGGCCCGGAGGTACGCTCGTGCCCGGGCAGGGCGCGCTCGTCGTCCACCTGCACGTCGCAAGCCCGCACGTGGCGGATGGCGACCACTGTCAGGGGTCCGACGTCGAAGCGCGCCCGCAACGCTGCACTGGGGCCCTCGTCTTTCCACACGACCGCGCCACGACGGTCGATGGCGGCGACCGCGGGCGGGAACGGCGCCCTTGCAGGGCTGGATTCGCTCATGATGCCTCCGCGAGAGAAGCGGTCAGTAGGCGCATGGGAAAACGTCCCGGACCGCCTGTCAACCCTGCGCGGTGACGGCGGCCCGCCGGGTCCCCGCAGCGCGGGTGGAGGCACGCGTCGCGCGTGGGTGATAATGCGCCGCCGCCCGAGGAGACGCCCATGGAGATCGCGCGAATTACGTCCTGCCCGCTGCAGATCCCGGTGAGGCTGGAGATCACGGCGACGCCGCGACAGACCAGCCGCACGATGTGCGTCCGTGGAGGTGGAACCCGAAGACGGACTGCGCGGGCACGGCATGAGTTCGATCGGCCCGGCTCGCCCCTTTGGCGCTGGGAGAGTGCCCGCATGGGTCGGCGCGCACGGGTCACCCGCCTCGGCGTCGCCCACCGCGGCGTGCGTGACGAAACCGCGCACGGTGGAGAACACCGCGGTTTCGGCCGCTGAGTTCCCGTCCAGCGTGTTGAGCTCGGCGATGTAGCCCTCGACGCCGAGCCTGTGCGCCATGTAGTGCAGTTCGTCGTCGCAGCCGAGACCGGCGAGGTGCACGGCCGCTTTGTTGAACGGCGCGAAGACCAGCGCATCGACGACACCGCGGCGTCAGAAATCGAGCGCGGTGTCGAGCGTGCGCAGCACCGAGCGCCCGGCCGCCTCGCTCACGACGGCCACCTCACTGTCCTCCGCCAGGGTCTCGGTCGGGTGCCAGGCGTAGGGCGCACGCGCCACCCAGTCATCGACCGTCGCCGCGCACGGTTCGAGCGCGAAGCTCGTCCCGGCCTGCTGCCGGCCGCGTTCGAACACCCGCCGGTCGCCGATCAGGAGCAGGTGCGAGCGCTTGGGGAGATGCGGGTCGGCGAGCAGCTTGGCGACCAGCTCCGGGCCGATCCCGCTCGAGTCACCGGGGATCGGGGCGATCCTGGGTTTCATGACTGCGGCTGCCGGGCGTCGTTGCGCTCCGCCAGCGCCTGGCGGATGTTGACCACCGCCGTTTCCAGGTGACCTCGCAGAGTCCTGGCGCAGGCGGCACGGTCTCGCGCACCGATGGCGGCGGCGATATCGGTATGCTGGCGCAGTGTCCCCTCGCGGTTGAGACGCCGCCGCGAGGAGATGAAACGTGCCCGCCACAGGCGCGCGTTGTAGTGCCGGTGGGTCTCGATCAGCGGCGCGTTGTGGCTGGCGAGGACGATGGCGCGGTGAAACGCCATGTCGATACGGAAGAACCCGAGCGCGTGGGCGCAATCCGAGGACGCCAGCATCTCGTCGTTCAGGCGGCTGACGGTCTCGATTTCCTCCGCGCTCGCCTGCTCGCAGGCGCATTCCCCGGCCAGCGCCTCGAGCGCGCCGAGCACCACCAGGTATTGGGCGAGCTCGTCGAGCGAGGGATTCGCGACCCGCGCCCGGCGCGTGGCGGTGAACTCGACCAGCCCTTCCAGTTCGAGCAGGCGCATCGCCTCGCGCATGGGCGTGCGGCTGATACCGAGCGCGTCGGCCACGTCCTGCTCGGGAATGGGTGCGCCGGGGGCGAGCTTCTCCAGCAGGATGAGATCGCGCAACGCTCCGGCTGCTTCCTCGGCGAGCGACTTGCGCCCGCGCAACGCCGGTGCGTCGCCCCGCAGCAACTCGCGCAGGGCCGGATTGGCGGTCACGCCCCGCTCAGTTCGTCGCGCGGCGCAGACCCGCACGGTCCGCCGTGTTCGCGAACGCTCCCCCCCGTCAACCGTCGACCTCGAAGTGCTCGAGGTGGCGATCGGAGATCTCGATACCGAGACCCGGCTTGTCGTCGGCGAGGTCGAGGCTGCCGTCGTGCGCCTGCGGGTCGCCGCTGAAGATGTAGTAGAACAGCTCGTTGCCGATCTCGACGTCGTGCACGGGGAAGTACTCCGCGATCGGGCAGTTCGTGTTCGCCATGCTCAGGTGATAGTTGTGCGCCTGGCCGGCGTGCGGGACGACCGGGACCTGGTAGGCCTCGGCGAGCGCGTTGATCTTCTGCGCGGCGGTGATGCCGCCGACCCGGTTGGTGTCGTACTGGATCACTCCGACGGCGCCCAGGTCGAGCAGCTGGCGAAAGCCGAACAGGGTGTACTCGTGCTCACCGCCCGAGATCGGGATCGGCCCGGCATTCAACTGCGCGTAGCCGTGCAGGTCGTCGGCGATCACCGGTTCCTCGAGCCAGCGCGGCTCGTACCGCTCCAGCTTGGGCAGCATGCGTCGCGTGTAGTCGAGGTTCCAGCCCATGTAGGCCTCGAGCATCAGG
>JBFJWO010000053.1:0-14851 GCA_041623575.1 Gammaproteobacteria bacterium | reverse complement strand
TCGGGGCGTTGACGATGATGTCGCCGGCCCCATTGAGCCCTGTGACGTCGGTGGTGTCGAGGATGACCGTGGCGCCGCCCTGCTGACTCAGCGTAGCGCCGATGATGTCGGCGCTGATCCGCGAGTTCAGCAACCGCGGGCGCAGGTCGAAAACGTTGTCGTTGCCGTTCGGATCGACATCGATCAGCTCCACCACATCCGGCAGCGCCACGACCTCGATATTCCCCGGGTCCAGCAGCCACTCGCCGCCCCGCTCGCCGCTCACGTCCACGCTGCGCTGCACGTCCAGGTGCACCTTGCCCGAGGTCTCGACGAAGCCGCCGTCGCCGCCGTGCGGGCCGCCGCGCGCGCTGATCGTGCCGTGCATGCGAGTGGTGTCGTCCGCCCAGACGATGACGCGCCCGCCGTCGCCCGCGACCGTGGCGTTGGCCGAGATCTCCGCCGCGCCGCCGACCACGGTGAACTCCGCGCTCGGCGCATCGCCGCCGCCCCGGTAGTCGCCGCCGATCAGCACTTCGCCGCCGGCGGTGGCGCCCGACGCGTCGATGCTGGCCTCGCCCACGACCGCGACACGCTCGCCGAACACGTACACCGTGCCGCCCCGGCTGTTGTCGCCGGTGGCGTGCAGGTCCCCGGTGATCCACGCATCGCCGGACTCGCTCTGGACGGTGATGCTGCCGCCGGCCGGGCCGCTCGCGGAGATCCGGCTGGTCGCCTCCAGCACCAGGTCGCTCGACGCGCGCAGCACGATGTTGCCCTCGCCGTCCACGCCGATGCTGTCGGCCTGCACGGTACCGGCGTTGCGCAAGGTGCCGCCGAACATGGCCACCGATCCGCCCTCGGCGAGCAGCTTGCCGAGGTTGACGACCTCGTTGTCGGGCGCCTGCACCTCGAAGCTGATGCCCTCGGCGGACCAGTCGGTGATGGTCACCCGCTCGCCCGCCGCCAGCACCAGGTTGCCGTCCTCGACCGCGATGGTGCCGCGGTTCTCCACGTTCGGTGCGATGAGCGCGATGTTGCCCCCGGCCCCGGCGCGGATCACGCCGAGGTTGGTGATACCGCCCGCCCCGCCGCCGCCGAAATCGAGGCGCCCGGCGAGGAAGTCCTCGTCGGTCAGGTTCAGGGTCGAGGCGATGAGGCCGGCCGTGTCGACCGTGGCGTCGGTGCCGAACACGATGCCGTTGGGGTTGACCAGGAACACCCGCCCGTTGGAGCGCAGGGCACCCAGGATCTCGGACGGGTTGGCGCCGATCACGCGGTTCAGCACGGCGCTGGCCGCCGAGTCCTGCACGAAGCGGGTCAGCTCGCCCGGCGCGATGCCGAAGCGCTGCCAGTTGATGATGGTGCCCGGGGCGTTAGTGATCTCGAGCGTGGCCGCGTCCGGGCGGTTGAAGCTGGCCGCGCCGTGGCTGACCGTGGCGCCGTCGGGATTGGCGAGCACCGGCCCGGCCGCGACGGCCCACAGCGCGGCCGCCAGACCTGCCCGGGTCAGACCGCGGCGGCTGCCCGCAAGACCCGCGCCCAGCGGCCGACCGCCACCCGCTGCCGCCGTCGATCGCGGGCCCGTGCGCCGTACCTCAGATGCGGCATTCGAGTGCATCGTCCGTCTGCGTCACGTTGGGCAGGCCCGCGCTGTTCAGCAGCGAGGCGCCGGTGAAGTCGCCCGGCCTGAAGTTGTACGGGTCGTTCTTGATCACCGGCGGCGGTCCGCCGAGGATGTTCAGCATCTGCGTGCCGTTGGTGTGCAGCGCCTCGTCGCGTCCGAGGTGCGAGATGGTGCCGTCGACCTGCTCGACGGTCGCGTGGCCCTCGTCGTAGACGGCGACGATCAGCCCCGGCTCCTCGGGCAGCGGCTCGGCGGCGAAGAAGTTGTCCGGTATCTCGACGCTCTCCGGCAACGGCCCCAGCCCCTCCTGCACGGCCAGCGGCACCTCCACGCCGATGTCGGGCGCCACGGCGATGTTGCGCAGGAACATGTTCTGGCCCTCGGGAAGGTTCACCTCCCGCCCGTCCTGCTCGGCGTACAGGCCGCCCTCGCGGCTCAGGATGTACAACCCGTCGCCCTCGGGCGGCAGGGCGTACGCCGGTGAGATGAAATAGTCGAGCAGCCCGCCCAGCAAGCCGTTGCCCGGCGCGCTGGCCGTGGCGTCACCCACGCAGCTTCCCTGGCAGACGAGGTCGAAGGAGGTGCCGCGGATGCCGATGGTGGCCACCGGCGTGCCGATCCGGAACTGGCGGCGATTGACGCGCCCGATCAGTCCGGTGGCGATTCTCAAGCCGCCCTTGAGCAGGCTCATGAGGGAGAAACTGCTGCTCGGGCGCTGGGGTTCGTAGCGGTGGGCGGCGACGCGGAACACGGTCGATACCTGCATCGTGACCCGAGTGCGGTCGCGAAACGCGAGCACCGCGAACGACCCCCGCCCGGTCTCTAGCGTGTCGCCCTCGTAGATCGCCGCGCCGGTGCGCAGCGCGCGGGCATCGCCGGCGGTGGTCTGCCCGTTGAGGCTGCCGCGCAGGAACGCCACCCGGGCGACCACCCGGCTCGGCGCCGGGGTCGCCTCGGCGGCGCGCTCCTGCGCCGTCTGGGACTCGGCACGCGCCTGGGCCTCGGCGGCGCAGTCCGCCTCGCAAAGCCGGGCACTGAAGTCGGTTCCGCGGATGCCGATGGTGGCCAGCGTGGTCTGCACCCGGAACCCGTTGAACGGGTTGAGCCGGGTGATCGCGCCGGTCACGGCGCGGAAACCGCCCTTGAACAGGCGCATCAGCGCGTTCGGGCGCTCGCCCCGGTTACGGAACTGCTGGACCTCGAAGACCGTGTCCGGGCGCAGTGTCATGCGGGTGCCGTCGCTGAAACTCACGATCGCGAAACTGCGCCCGCCCGTGCTCAGCACGTCGCCTTCGAAAATCGGCGTGCCCTTGCCGATCAGGCGCACGTTGTCGCCGACCTGGGCGGTGGCGGCGCCGCGCGCGAACACCGTCTCACCTACCGGTTCCTGCGCCTGCGCGCTGCCCAGCACGCTGGCGCCGGCCAGGGACAGCGTCAGCAGGGATCGGGACAGGTGCATCTCAGTACCTCGCCGTCACGGCGAAGTGGCCCTTGCTGTCGCCGCTCTCGGTCTGCGTGCCGTCGTCCTGCACACTGGCAAGGTCGAGCGTGACGCTGAGCCAGTTGCGGTAGCTCCAGCGCAGGCCGGCGCCGAAGCTCGACAGGCTGGTGCTGGAGGGCTCGCCGGGCTGCGCGTCTTCGATTTCCACGCGCCCGCTGTCGGCGAACACCAGGGTGCGCACGCCGGCGAACGGCGGGAACCAGAGTTCCGCGCTGAGCCGGTAGCCGGAGTCGCCCGCGACTTCCCGCTCCTCGTAGCCGCGCACCGAGTTGGCGCCGCCGACGCCGAACTGCTCGCCCGGGATCAACGGCTCGGAACTCGCCTGGGCATCGAGCACCGCGCGCGCCAGCCAGCGCTCGGCGAAAGTGTGGTTGACGCTGCCGCCGTAGCGGAACGCGCTCCAGTCCTCCGCCGCGCCGAAGCGCGTGGCGGCATAGGCTTCCTCGTCGTTGTCGGCGCCACCGGAGAGATTGGCGAGCGTCTCCAGGCGAAAAGCCGCCCGGGTGTCCGCCCAGGTGTAGTTGCCGGCGTAGCGCACCGACAACGGGCGGCTGCGCACGTCGGTTCCGATCGGCGTGCCGAAGAAATCCACGTCGTTACGGAAATGCTTGTCGTCGAGCGCGCCGCTCAGCGAGTGCCCGTAGGCGCCCCGATTGACGAAGGTGTGCGTGTAGCGCACGCCCGCGAACTCGCCCTCGCCGCTGACGTCGAAGAAGTCCGCCACGGTCCCCGAATCCACGTCGGAGCGCGTCACGTAGGCACTGAGGTTGCCGGCGATGCGGTACAGGGGGGCGTTGTAGTTGACGCCGTACTGGGCGACGTTGGCCGGCTCCTCGGCCGACGTGGTGTAGCTCAGCGTGACCGCGTGGTCGCGATCGAACAGGTTGGCGTGCTGGTAGCCGATCGAGACCCGCGTCTCGCCCGTCTCCTCGGTGCCGGTGTTGTTGATCGCGCCGAACACGTACCAGGGCCGCGCGTCGTTGACGCGCAGGGTGGCGTCGATGGCGTTCGCCTCGGTGCTCTCGCGAAACGTCAGGTTCAACTGCTTGGCCGGGTGCTGGTTGGCGAGGCGTACCGAGCGGGCGAGCCGCAGGGTGCTGGGCACCTCGCCGACGACCAGGCCCGGCACGCTGCGCAGGATGTTCTCGCGGCTGAAGTGCCGGTTACCGGTGACGTCGACGGCGTTCAGCTCGAAGGCCACGACCTCGAGCTCGACCGTACCGCCGCGCAGGTTCTGCGGCGGCAGGATGACCCGGCGAAACGAGAAGCCCAGGCGCAGGATCTCCTGCTCGAGCGCGGCGGCTGCGCTCAGCAGTCCTTCGAGACCCTCGTGCTCACCGGTGAATGGCTGCAGGACGCGCGCGCTGTGTTCGGCGCTGAGCGGACTCTCCCCGCGCACGGCAAAACGCTCGACCGTGAAAGTGACGACAGGCGTCTGGACCTGCGCAGTAGCTATGCCATAGCTCATCAACACTGCACACGCCATGATCCTTGCGTACATCCTCCGGCAACCCCTGCTAACGCGTACCTGCGTATGTTCTAGTTGTCATGGCAACCTGCCATCCCGGCGTCGGTTGCGTTCCCTTGACCGCACTTGATACTGCAATTGCGCTGAGAAAACAAGCGCTTCGCGTTCGGCGCGGGCGCAGATTGTAAAGGGATTCGACGATCCGGCACGTGCCGGCCGACCGCGGTGCGGGGCGGCGCAGGCCGCTGGTGCGCGCTTACATCGTATGCGTGGGCCGGTCCGCCTGCAGCGCGCCGGCAAGGTAGGTCTCGATCTTGTTGCGCGTGGAACCGTTGTCCTGGTCGCTGAACTGCACGCCGATGCCGGCGGTCTTGTTGCCCTGCGCACCCTGCGGCGTCATCCACACGATGCGCCCTGCGACCGGAATCCGTTCCTGGTCGTCCATCAGCGTCAGCAGCATGAAGACCTCGTCGCCGAGCTGGTATTTCTTGTTGGTCGGAATGAACAGTCCGCCGTTTTTCACGAACGGCATGTAGGCCGCGTACAACGCGCCCTTGTCCTTGATCGTCAGCGATAAGATGCCTTGCCGGCTCTGCGCCATCTACTTGCCTCGCGCTCCGCTCGCCAGCCGGGTGGCGGCGACGAACAGGTCCTCCACCACCAGTTGCTGGTTCAATGCCACGGCGCTCGCCGCCGTGGCACGAATCCGCTCAAGATAGCCGAACAGGCGAACCAAGTCGAGATCGCCCGCGTGCGCCGCCAGCGCCTTGCCGAGATCGACGTTGGCCAGCGCCGGGCGTCGGGCGCCGGCGCGCAACCGGATCAGGTCGCTGACCCAGGAATCGAGCAGCGCGGTGAGCAGCCCGAGATCGGTGCGCACGTAAGGGTTTGCCGCCCCGACGGGCTCGGCCTTGCCGGCCAGCAGTCGCTCGAACACCGTGAACAGCTCTTCGCGAAACGCCCGCGCCTCGCCGGCGGCGAGGTCCGCCGCGCGCAACGGCGCACCGCGGGCGATCGACAGCCAACGTCGCGCCTCGGCCGGGTCGAGGGTGCGCTCCAGCCAGCCGAGCGCCGCCGCCTCGGCGGGACGGCTGAGGGCGATCCGCTGGCAGCGACTGCGCACGGTGGCGGGCAGCCGCGCGGGATAGTCGCTGACCAGCAGCAGGTAGGTCCGCGCGGGCGGTTCCTCCAGCGACTTGAGCAGGCTGTTGGCGGCGTTGGCGTTCATCGCATGGGCCGGGTCGATGATGCCGACGCGGTTGCCGGCCAGCTGCGCGGTCAAGGCCAGCGCGGCGCCCAGCTCGCGGACCCGGTCGACCCGGATCGCCTTGCCCGGCTCGTCGGGGCGCACGCTCAGCAGGTCGGGGTGATTGCCGGCGGCATACAGCCAGCAGGCCTTGCACTCGCCGCAGGGCTGCAACGCGTGCGTGGGGGCGGCGGAGCACAGCAGGTACTGCGCGAGCCGCCCGGCCAGTTCCCGTTTGCCGATCCCCGGCATCCCGCAAATCAGCAGCGCGTGCCCGAGCCGCCCGGCGCCCAGCGCCGTGAGCAGCCCCTTTTCGACGTCGGGGTGCCAGCTATCGTTCATATATTAATCAATGGATTAGGATAACTTATTCGTCTTCTACATCATCAAGAAGTCGGTTCAGGGCGGCGCACACGCCCCGGCTGACTTCGGCCTGCGGACGGCTCGCATCCAGCACCTCGAAACGCTGCGGCTCGGCACGGGCCCGGGCCAGATAGGCCGCCCTGACCCGGGTGAAAAATGCCTCGCGCTCGGACTCGAAACGATCGCCGCCGCCGCGCGCCTTCGCGCGGGCCATGCCGAGCGCGACCGGCGCATCGAGCAGCAATGTCAGGTCCGGGCCAAAGCCGGCCTGCACCCACTGCTCGATGGCGTGGATGCGGCCCGAGTCGATGCCGCGCCCGCCGCCCTGGTAGGCATAGGTAGCATCGGTGAAGCGGTCGCACAACACCCACTCGCCCGAGGCAAGCGCGGGGCGGATCTTCTGCGCGAGGTGCTGCGCGCGGGCCGCGAACACCAGCAGCAGTTCGGTCTCGGGGGCCATGGCGGCGTGTCGCGGGTCGAGCAACAGCTCGCGGATCGCCTCGGCCACCGGCGTGCCGCCGGGCTCGCGGGACTGCACGACGCGCACCCCGCGCGCCACGAGATGGTCGCGCGCGGCCGCGATCTGTGTGGTCTTGCCGACGCCCTCGATGCCCTCGAAGGTGATGAAACGACCGGGCACCGGTCAGTTGCGCCGCAATCGCGAGGCGTCGCCGCCCAACTGGTACTTGATGACGGCCTGGTTGTGCTCTTCGAGGGACTTGGAGAACTGGTGGGTGCCGTCGCCGCGGGCCACGAAATACAACGCGCCGGTGTAACGCGGGTGACACACGGCGACAATCGACTCGCGGCTCGGCATGGCGATCGGCGTCGGCGGCAGGCCCTTGCGCGTGTAGGTGTTGTAGGGCGTGTCACGACGCAGGTCGCGGTAACGGATGCGTCCCTGGTAGGCCTCGCCCATGCCGTAGATCACGGTGGGGTCGGTCTGCAGGTACATGCGCCGGCGCAGGCGTTCGCTGAACACCCCGGCAATGGTCGTCCGCTCCGCGGCCACCGCCGTCTCGCGCTCGACGATGGACGCCAGGATCAATGCCTGCTCGGCGCTCTCCAGCACCAGGTCGGGGTCGCGGTCGCGCCACTGGCGCTCCAGCTCGACCCGCATGCTGTGATAGGCACGGCGCAGGAAATCGCGATCGGTGGTGCCGCGCGGAAAGAGGTAGGTGTCGGGCAGAAACCGGCCCTCGGGGTGAACGCCCGGGGCACCGATGGCCTCCATGATCTCGTCGTCGGTCGCCTCGTGCAGCGTACGCACGAGCACCGGGTCGGCGTGCAGCGCCGCGCGCAGTTGCCGGAACGTCCAGCCTTCGATCAGGGTGAAGCTGTACTGGATCACCCGCCCGGTGGTGAACCGGCGCAGCAGTTGCGGCGGCGTGAGCGAAGGGTCGATGGTGTACTCGCCGATGTGGACCTGCCGAGCGGCGCCGATGGCGCGCGCGTAGAGCTCCCAGTAGGCCGGCTTGCGCAAGACCCCGGCGCGATTGAGGTCGGCGGCAATACGCCGGATCGAGTAGCCGGAGGCGACGGTGTACTGAAACGGCGCCTGCCCGGCAGCGAGCGGGCGTTGCATGAACAGGCTGAAATCCCACCACCAGACCAGGGCACCGGCGGCCATCAGGATCAACCCGCTGAGCGTCCAGCCGAGCGCCCTGGACATCGTCCCCTACCGTGCGCGCAGGAACCGGCTCACCCGGCTATCGCCCCGCGCTCTTACTGCAGGCGGCGGAACACAAGGCTACCGTTGGTGCCGCCGAAACCGAACGAGTTGGAGACCGCGCAGTCGATCCGCATGTCGCGCGCCGTGTTGGGCACGTAGTCGAGATCGCATTGCGGGTCGGGGTTGTGCAGGTTGATGGTGGGCGGCGATACCTGGTCGCGAATCGCGAGCACCGTGAACACCGCCTCGATACCGCCGGCGGCGCCCAGCAAATGGCCGGTCATCGACTTGGTCGAGTTGACGGCCAGCTTGTAGGCATGCCCGGCGAACGTGGACTTCAGCGCCTCGGTCTCGGCCACGTCGCCGATCTGGGTCGACGTGCCATGCGCGTTGACGTATTGCACCTGCTCCGGGTTGACGCCGGCATCGCGCAGTGCGTTGACCATGCAGCGCCGCGCGCCGTCGCCGCTCTCCGCGGGCTGCGTCATGTGGTAGGCGTCACCGCTCATGCCGTAACCGGCCAGCTCGGCGTAGATGCGAGCGCCGCGTTCGCGGGCGTGTTCGTACTCCTCGAGCACCAGCACGCCCGCCCCGTCGCCGAGCACGAACCCGTCGCGCTCGGCGTCCCAGGGGCGACTGGCGCCGACCGGGTCGTCGTTACGCGTCGACAGCGCGCGCGCGGCGGCGAAACCGCCGATGCCGAGTGGCGAGGTCGCCATCTCCGCGCCGCCCGCGATCATCACGTCGGCATCCCCGTGCTCGATCATGCGCGCGGCGTCGCCGATGTTGTGGGTACCCGTGGTGCAGGCCGTCACGATGGCGATATTGGGCCCCTGGATATTGTGCATGATGGACAGGTTGCCGGAGATCATGTTGATGATGCTGGCCGGCACGAAGAACGGCGAGATCTTGCGCGGGCCGCCTTCCATCAAGGCGCGGTGTTGTTTCTCGATGTAGGGCAGACCGCCGATGCCCGAACCGATCGCGAGCCCGATGCGGGTCGCATTGGCCTCGGTCACTTCGATGCCGGAGTCGCGCAGGGCCTGGGTGCCGGCCGCGATGCCGTAGTGGATGAACTCGTCCATGCGCCGCATGTCCTTGGCCGACAGGTAGGCGCCGGCATCGAAGTCCTTGACGCTGCACGAGAACCGCACCGGGAACTCCGAGGCATCGAAGTGCGCGATGGGCGCCGCGCCGGAGCGCCCGGCGACGATGTTCTCCCACGCGCCGGCCAGATCGTTGCCCGTCGGGCAGACGATGCCCATACCGGTAATGACTACGCGCCGCCCGCTCATGCGCCACCTCTCGTCAACGTCCGATTCGATCCGCGGGAAAAGGCGCCGCATCGCCCGCGCCTGCCAACGGCCGGGCCCACGCCCGCGCCGCAACCCGACGCTGAACAGTACACAGTGATTCGACAGCCCGTGAGGTCGACGACGCGCAGCGCGGCGCGCCGTGTTTCATCAGTTGAGGTGGGCCTGCACGTATTCCACCGCTTCCTGCACGGTGGTGATCTTCTCGGCCTCCTCGTCGGGAATCTCGCATTCGAACTCTTCCTCGAGAGCCATCACGAGTTCGACGGTGTCCAATGAATCAGCGCCGAGGTCATCGACGAACGATGCGCTGTTGGTTACCTCTTCTTCTTTTACACCCAACTGCTCGACCACGATCTTCTTGACTCGTTCTTCGACACTGCTCATAAAAAAAGGACCTCCTAAAAAAGGATGCAGCCCAAGGCTGCCGCGCTATTGTAGATAAATCGATGCTCACAGGCCAGCGTCCCCAAGCGGCCCGATCGCCCCACCGCGGGGGTCAGTTTTTGTCAGCGAAATCGACCGCTTAAGCCGGACTTGTGATCCAGACTCTCATCACCTTCCCGGGCCGTCACGGCATGTACATTCCGCCGTTGATATGCAGTGTCTGCCCGGTCACGTACGCCCCGGCGGGACTCGCCAGGTAAAGCACCGCGGCAGCCACGTCGGCGCCTTCGCCCAGCCGTTGCAACGGAATCTGCGCCAGCAGCGCTTCGCGCTGCTGCGCGGGCAGCTCGCGCGTCATGTCCGTCTCGATGAAACCCGGGGCGATGGCGTTCACCGTGACGTTGCGCGAAGCGACCTCGCGCGCCAGCGATTTGGTGAAGCCGATGATCCCGGCCTTTGCCGCGGCGTAGTTCGCCTGCCCGGGATTACCGCTGGCGGCAACCACCGAGCTGATATTGATGATGCGCCCGTGACGCGCTTTCAGCATGCCGCGCAGACACGCCTTGCTGAGACGGTAGACCGACTTGAGGTTGGTTTCGATGATCTCGTCCCATTCCTCGTCTTTCATGCGCATCAGCAGATTGTCACGCGTCACGCCGGCGTTGTTCACGAGAATGCCCACCGGGGCGAACTCGCGAGCGACCTCGTCCACCAGCGCAGTGACCGCCTGCCCGTCGCGCACGTCCAGTACACGACCCGCCCCGGGGTGCGGCGCCTGCGCGAGGTCCGCCTCGATCTGCTCGCTACCCGCCCGCGTGGTGGCAGTGCCGATCACGCGCGCGCCGGCGCCGGCCAGGCCCGCCGCAATGGCCTTGCCGATTCCGCGACTGGCACCGGTGACGAGCGCTACCTGCTCGCGCAGTTCCATCACGTCCCTCCGCTCAGGTGTTCCAGCGCCTTGTCCAGGGTGGGCGGCGATTCGACGGCGAACGCGTCCAGCGAGCGCTCGATGCGCTTGCACAGGCCGGCGAGGACCTTGCCGGGGCCGAACTCGACGATCACGCCGCTGCCGCCGCGGCGCATCTCCAGCACGCTGTCGGACCAGCGCACACCGCTGTTGAGATGGCGCAAAAGTGCCGAGCGGATCTCGTCGAGCGAGGCGTAGGCACGCGCCTCGACGTTCTGCACGACCGGCACGCTCGGCGTGCGCAGCGCCAGGCGCTCGATCTCCTCGCCGAAGCGCGCCGCCGCCGAGTCCATCAGGCTGCTGTGCACCGGCACGCTGACCGGCAGCAACACCGTGCGCTTCGCGCCCGCCTCGCGGGCGTTTTGCATAGCCCGTTCCACCGCACCCGCGTGGCCGGCGATGACGATCTGGTTGGGGGCGTTGAAGTTGACGGGTTCCACCACCTCGCCAGCGCCGCTGGCGGTGCACACCTGCGCGACCACGGCTGCCTCCAGGCCGAGCAGCGCGGCCACCGCGCCTACGCCCTCCGCCACGGCGTCCTGCATGATGGCGCCGCGCACCTCGACCAGCCGGGTGGCTTCGGCGAGGTCGAGGGCCTGTGCCGCGACCAGCGCACTGAACTCACCGAGGCTGTGACCGGCCATCGACTGCGGTTGGGGACCGCCGCGCGCCTGCCAGACGCGCCAGGCGGCAATGCCCGCCGCGAGCATCGCCGGCTGGGTGAAGCGCGTACGGTTGAGCTGCTCCGCCGGGCCATCGCGGACCACCGCCCAGAGGTCGAAGTCGAGCAGCGACGAGGCCTCGCGGAACGTCTCCTCGACCTGCGGGTAGGCGCCGGCCAGCTCACCCAGCATACCCACGGACTGCGAACCCTGCCCGGGAAAGACGGCGGAGAATTGCATGCTGTCAGTGTTGGCTCGAGGCTTACCGGGCTAGCTGGGTGTCCGGGGCCCGTCGGGCTCCCCGGGGCTGTCGCGGGTACGCGAAGTTGTTACGAAAAGCGTCCGTCGCGGGGCGCGCAGTATACACGCGCCTCAGCGTAAATCCAGCACGTCCTGCATCGAGTACAGCCCCGGGCCGCGGCCCTGCAGCCACAGTGCCGCGCGCAGGGCGCCGCGGGCGTAGTTGTCCCGGCTGCTGGCCCGGTGGACCACTTCGAGGCGCTCGCCGGGACCGGCGAAAAGCACCGTGTGCTCGCCGACGATGTCGCCGGCGCGGACCGTGGCGAAGCCGATGCTGCCGGGCGCGCGCTCGCCGGTGTGGCCTTCGCGCGCGAACACCGCGCACTCGGCGAGATCGCGCCCGCGCGCCCCCGCCAGCACCTCGCCCATGCGCAACGCCGTGCCCGAAGGCGCGTCGACCTTGTGGTGATGGTGGGCCTCGATGACCTCGACGTCGTACTCCTCGCCGAGTGCGCGCGCGGCGAGCTCGATCAGCTTGAACGTCACGTTGACGCCGACGCTCATGTTGGGCGCCAGTACCACCGGCACCTGCGCGGCAGCCGTCTCGATGGCGGCTTTCTCGGGCGCGGAAAAGCCGGTGGTGCCGATCACCAGCGCCTTGCCGCTCGCACGGCAACGCTCCAGGGTCACCAGCGTGCTCGCCGGGCGGGTAAAGTCGATGGCCACGTCGAAGTCGGTCCCGGCGAGATCCGCGCTGATCGCCACACCGCTGGCGGGTGCGCCGATCAGCGTGCCCGCGTCGGCGCCGAGGCCGTCCCAGTCCGCACGTTCGGTGGCTGCGCTGACCACCACCCGGGCGTCGGCACGGGCGCTCTCCAGCAGGGTCCGCCCCATGCGCCCCGCGACCCCGATCACCGCGAGCTTCAACGGCGCGCCGCTCACAGGCGCATGTCCTCGAAGAACGCCTTCACGCCGTCCAGCCAGCCCCGTTCCTGGGGGCTGTGCTTGTGGCCGCCGCGCTCGAAGGTCTTGTCGAGTTCGCGCAGCAGTTCCTTCTGGCGGCTGGTCAGGTTGACCGGGGTCTCGACCTGCACGCGGCACAGCAGGTCACCGGTGCGCCCGCCCCGGACCGGGTGCACACCCTTGCCACGCATGCGGAACACCTTCCCGGACTGGGTGCCACCCGGGACCTTGAGCTTGACCCGCCCGTCTAGCGTCGGCACCTCGAGTTCGCCGCCGAGCGCGGCGGTCACGAAGCTGATCGGTACCTCGCACAGCAGGTCCTCGCCCTCGCGCTTGAAGATCGCGTGCGGGCGCACGGAGATCTGCACGTAGAGATCGCCCGCCGGCCCGCCCGAGGTGCTGACCTCGCCCTCGTTGGACAGGCGGATGCGATCGCCGCTGTCCACGCCCGCCGGGATCTTCACCGACAGCGTCTTGCTCTCCTCGGTCCAGCCGCTGCCGCGGCAACTCGCGCACGGATCGCGAATCACCTGCCCGGAGCCGCGGCAGTTGGGGCAGGTCTGCTGGACAGAGAAGAAGCCCTGCTGCATGCGCACCTGGCCGGCGCCGCCGCAGGTCGAGCAGGTCTCCGGGCGCGTGCCCGAACGCGCGCCGCTGCCGCCGCAGGTCTCACATCGGACCTTGGTCGGCACCCGGATCTTGGCGGTGGTGCCCTGCACCGCCTCCTCCAGGCTGACCTCGAGGTTGTACTGCAGGTCGGCGCCGCGGTAAACGCGCTGGCGACCGCCGCCGCCCGCGCCGCCGAAGATGTCGCCGAACACGTCACCGAAGATGTCGCTGAAGCTCGCACCGCCATGGGCGCCGCCCGCGCCGCGCATCGTGGGATCGACCCCGGCGTGGCCGAACTGGTCGTAGGCGGCGCGTTTCTGCGGATCGTTCAGGACCTCGAAGGCATCCTTGGCTTCCTTGAACTTCTCCTCGGCGACCTTGTCGTCCGGGTTGCGGTCCGGGTGGTATTTCATCGCCAGGCGACGGTAGGCTTTCTTGAGGTCGCCTTCGGAAGCGTTCTGCGCGACGCCCAGCACCTCGTAGTAGTCTTTCTTGGCCATCTTCTCCGGATGTCGGTTGCGCAACTGCCCCAGCGGGTCCGCGGTGACCGGGCTGCCCGCCGGCCAACCGCCTGCAACGCCAAGACGCCCGGGGCGCGGCTAGCGCCCCGGACGTCTGGCGGATCTCAGGTTTTCAGCCGCTCTACTTGTCGTCTTTCACTTCCTCGAACTCGGCGTCCACGACCTCGTCGTTGGCGCCCTGCGCCTCGCCGGCAGCGCCCGAGTCGCCCGACGAACCCGCCTCCTCGGCGCCCTGCTGCTGGTAGACGCGCTCGGCGAGCTTGGCGGCCAGCTCGGCCAGCTTTTCGCTCTTGCTCGCGATGTCGTCCTTGTCGTCGCCCTCGACCGCCTGCTTGAGGGAGGCGATGGCGGCCTCCACCTCGCTGCGCTCGCCGGCCTCGACCTTGTCGCCGAGGTCTTTGAGCGTCTTCTGCGTGGTGTGGATCAGCGCATCGGCCTGGTTGCGCGCTTCCACCAGCTCGCGGGTCTTGCGATCCTCGTCCGCGTGCGCCTCGGCATCGCGCACCATCTGCTGGATCTCGTCGTCGGACAGGCCGCTCGAGGCCTTGATCACGATCGACTGCTCCTTGCCGGTCGCCTTGTCCTTGGCGGACACATTGAGAATGCCGTTGGCGTCGATGTCGAAAGTCACTTCCACCTGCGGCACGCCGCGCGGCGCCGGCGGGATGTCGCTCAGGTCGAAGCGGCCGAGCGACTTGTTGCCGGAGGCCACTTCGCGTTCGCCCTGCAGGACGTGCACCGTGACCGCCGTCTGGTTGTCGTCGGCGGTGGAGAACACCTGCTGAGCCTTGGTCGGGATGGTGGTGTTCTTCTCGATCAGCTTGGTCATCACGCCGCCGAGGGTCTCGATGCCCAGCGACAGCGGCGTCACGTCCAGCAGCAGCACGTCCTTGACGTCGCCGCCCAGCACGCCGCCCTGGATGGCCGCACCCACCGCCACCGCCTCGTCGGGGTTGACGTCGCGGCGGGGCTCCTTGTTGAAGAAGGCCTTCACCGCCTCCTGCACCTTCGGCATGCGCGTCTGTCCACCGACCAGAATCACATCGCTGATGTCGTTGACCGACACGCCGGCGTCCTTGAGCGCGATCTTGCACGGCTCGATGGTGCGCTGGATCAGGTCCTCGACCAGCGACTCGAGCTTGGCGCGCGTAAGCTTGATGTTCAGATGCTTCGGCCCGCTCGCATCGGCCGTAATGTACGGCAGGTTGACCTCGGTCTGCTGGGTCGAGGACAGCTCGATCTTGGCCTTTTCCGCGGCTTCCTTCAGCCGCTGCATGGCCAGCGGGTCGCCACGCAGGTCTATGCCCGAGTCCTTCTTGAACTCGTCGGCCAG
>JBFJWO010000052.1:0-14861 GCA_041623575.1 Gammaproteobacteria bacterium | reverse complement strand
GGCCGGCTCTCGCGCGCGAGCGCCACGGTGCTGATCAACGGCGAATCCGGGACCGGCAAGGAGCTGGTGGCACGTGCGCTGCACCGCCACAGCCCGCGCGCGGAGCACCCGTTCATCGCGCTGAACATGGCCGCGATTCCGCGCGACCTGCTCGAATCGGAGCTGTTCGGCCACGAGAAAGGCGCCTTTACCGGGGCGGCCGGCGCACGCCGCGGGCGCTTCGAGCAGGCCGACGGCGGCACCCTGTTTCTCGACGAGATCGGAGACATGCCGGCGGAGCTGCAGACGCGGTTGCTGCGCATCCTGGCCGACGGCGAGTTCTACCGCATCGGCGCTTTCGCACCGTTGCGCACGGACGTGCGCATCATCGCCGCCACGCACCAGAACCTCGAGCAGCTGGTGCGCGCCGGGCGCTTTCGCGAAGACCTCTACCACCGCCTCAACGTGATCCGGGTGCACATCCCGGCGCTGCGCGAGCGGCGCGAAGACATCGCGCCGCTGCTCGACTACTACCTCGAGCGCGCCGCACGCGAGCTGGCGGTACCGCCCAAGCAGATCCTGCCCGAGACCCGCGAGTTCCTGACCCGGCTGGACTGGCCGGGTAACGTGCGCCAGCTGGAGAACCTGTGCCGCTGGCTGACCGTGATGGCGCCGGGCGAGGAGATCCAGCGCGCGGACCTGCCGCCGGAGCTGGCCGAAGGCGGGCAGGCGGGGGAGGCGGCCGGCTGGGAGCCGGCCCTGCGCGCCTGGGCCTCGCAGGCGCTCGAGCGCCAGGATCATGCGCTGCTGGCCGAGGCGGTACCGGTGTTCGAACGCATCCTGATCGAGGCGGCGCTGGCGAGGACCGCCGGGCGCCGCCAGGAGGCGGCGCGCCTGCTCGGATGGGGACGCAACACGCTCACCCGCAAGATCCGCGAGCTGGCGATCGACGCCTGAGGGCGTTGCCGGGGTCGTGCGCCCGCGGCGGGCTGCGGCACCAATCGGCGACTCGAGCGCTCAGGCGACGTCGCGACCGAGGGTTCGCAGGTAGGCCTGCTCCAGGCTGACGCCGCCGTGGCTCTCCATGCATTCGCCCGGGGTGCCGTCGAAACGCAGGCTGCCCCGGTCGAGAATGCCCACGCGGTCGCACAGCGTCTCGACGTCGCTCAGCAGGTGGGTGGTGAAGAACAGGGTCGTGCCCGACTCGCGCAGGGCCAGCAGGTGACGCCGGATGCTGGCCCGCGCGCCGGGATCGAGCCCGCTCATGGGCTCGTCGAGGATCAGCAACTCCTTGCCGCTCAGGAACGCGGCGGCCAGGCCGAGCTTCTGGGCCATGCCCTTGGAGAACTGGCGAACGGAGCGCTGCAGCGCCTCCGGGCCCAACTCGACCACGGCGAAGATCTCCTCGACTCGCGCCGGCAGCAGGGTGACGCCGTGCAGGCGAGCGACGTATGCGAGGAAATCGCGCCCGCGCAGGTAGTAGGGCGGGACGAACCGCTCGGGCAGGAATGCCAGGCGGCGCCGCGCGCCGGCCTGGCGCGAGTCGACACCGAAGACCTCGATCCGGCCGCGGTCGAGCGAAAGGTAATCCAGCACCAGCTTGAGCAGCGTGGTCTTGCCGGCGCCGTTCGCACCGATCAGGCCGAACGACTCGCCGGCGCGGATCTCGCAATCGACACCGCCGAGCACGGTGCCCGTATCGAAACGCTTGTGCAGGTCGCGGATGGCGATCGCCGGGATCTGCGGCGAGGTCTGCATGGGATCGAACCCCGCGGCGGCGACTCAGAAGTTGCGAAACACCACCGCGCAGTCTCCGGGGTCGGCCAGCACCGCGTAGCCGGTGCCGGCGGCGTCGAGGCACAGCGCCGCATTGCCCGCCGCCCAGCCGACATCGCCCTGGCCAAGCTGCATGCGCCCGCTGTTGGCGCTGCCGTCGTCGATCTTGCGGTCCATCTCGGCCAGGATCAGCGCCGGGATCTGGTTGCCGGACCACAGCTCGTTGGCGGGCACCGGGTTGTTCAACGCCTGGTTCGCGCGCGTGATCAGGAATCCCCGGTTGAAGGCGTTCTGCGGGCAGGTGGAGGCGGGGCAGTTGTAGCTCGCCGGTACGCCGGCACCGTCGTACTGTCCCGAGAGGATTCCCGAGGTGCCCATGTGGGCCCACAACTGGCCGCGCTCGTCGTTGGTGTCGATGATGCCGTTGCCGTCGCCGTTACGCAGGCCGGCCTGGATCTGGGTGTCGGCGCTCACGTAGTCGCCCGGCAGGCCGCGGTAGCGGTCCTGGAAAGCGAACCAGGCGACGGTGATGTTGTTGGTCTGATCGGCCAGCGAGCGCACACGCGCGCTGGTGATGAGTTCCTGCCCCTGCAGGATGCCGCCGAGGATCAGGCCGATGATGACCAGCACGATGGCGATCTCGATCAGCGTGAAACCACGCTGCTTCCCGGCCCTACGGCCGCGACGTCGACCCCCTCCGACATGCATTTCGTAATCCGCCTGACGTTATCCGCAAAGCGAAGGTGTGCAAACACTGTGCCCGCCCGGCGCCGGCCCGCAGGCGCCCACTTGACGGTCCGTCGCCAGTTTGGCGTTGTATTTTCAACAATCGTTCATTTTTCAACGCCGCTCGCTTCGCGCAACTGCGCGAGCCGCCGGGTGAGGAACCGCCGCTCTTCCTCGCCGTGGACCTGGCCGCTCTCGAGCAGCGCGCCGAGCAACGCCGCGGCGGCGGCATGCTCGCCGCTGTCCTCGAGCACGAATACCTGCATCTGGCGTGCCCAACCGGGTACCGGCGCATCCGCGGTCGCCTCCGTCAACTGCCGCGCCAGGCGCAGCGCCAGCGGCAGGTCGCCGAGGCGGTGCTTGGCCAGCAGCACGGCGTGGGCCATCCAGCGCCAGCGCCCGGGCGGGTCGCGGCGGAACTGGATCTCGATGAACGCCAGCATGCGCCTGACCCGCGCCCGATCCGCGACCTCCGCGTACAGCGAGCTGGCCGCCAGCAGCGGATAGCGGTTGGCCGGGTCGAGTTGCAGGGACACGCTCAACCAGCCCGCCACACGCTCGTAGTCGAGCTGGGAGAAGGGGATGCTGATGCCGGGCTGGTTGTCGAAAGCCTGCAGCCACAACGACAGCAGCCGCGACAGCAACTGCGTTTCGCCGAGGCTCAGCGCGCGGAGCAACGCCACCGGCGGGGCTTCGGGCAGGGCCTGCGCCACCGCCCTGGGCGCCGGCGCCTGCGCGTGCCAGGCTACCTGCAGCAGCGAGGCGACCAGCAGCAGCAGCCACAAGCGCCGCGGCACGTCGCGAAGCGGGCGCGGTGGGATGGTGCGTCGCGCGATCACAGCGGCTTTCGATAGAGGTCGACGAGTGCCGCGGTCGATATCAGCAGGCCGTAGACGGCCGTTTGCACCAGCACCGGGCCGAGCGTGGCCGGCGCGCCGGTCGGGTCGATCAGCCACCCGGTGACCGTGAACGACGCAAGGTCCGGCAGCAGGTAGCCCAGAGCCTCGAAGAACAGCGCCATGAAACGCTCGGCGAGCGAGTTCGGGTCGACCAGCGGTCCACTCGCCATCAGCCGGAACGACTCGATGCTGCGCGCCAGGATGTAGAATCCCATCAGCCCGCTGACCGCGATCGTCACGTGGGTGAAGGTCAACACGACGAACAGGGCAATGGCGATGACCAGCAACAGCTCGCAGAACAACGACACGGTCCACACCGCTACCGCGCCGGGCGGGGCGTATAGCAGCAGCACAGGCGCGATCAGCACCGCCGCCACGGCGGCAACGCCGGCAAAGCCGCCCAGCTTGCCGAAGAAGTAGACCGCCCGGTTCATGGGCAGCGAGAACAGCAACTCCATTCCCTTGTCGGCGGCCTCGCGCGAGAGGCTGGCGATGACGAACAGGCCGAGCACGAACACGCTCACCAGGCGCCAGCCCGCGGCCAGCACGCCGACCTCGATCGCACGGTTCTCGGTGATGGCGATACTGCCGAGGAAGGCGCTGAGCGCGAACACCACGCCGGCGAGCGACAGCAGCAGCCACAGCAGGCGGCTGCGCGCCGCCTCGAGGAGCGTGAACAGTCCGATGGTTACGAATCTGGCGCCCATGCCACTCCCGGCGGTCTGCTGGTTACGCGCGCGCCGCCACGAGCCAGCGTCCACGGTTGCGGCGCAGCGGGTGCTGCGCGGGGGGCGCTGCGCGGCCCGGCAGCGCCCCGTTGCAGGTGTGCGCTGCATGCAACTTTCGCGCTAGTTCCGCGCCGCGAATCGCCGGTCGACCCCGTGCCGTCACTGCTGTCGCCCCAATGGCTGCAAGACCCCCGACACCGTTACCGGCTGCTGGGGTTGTCGCTGCTCGCGTTGCACGTCGCCGTGCTGCTGCCGGAGCCGCCCGCTTTGCGCTCGGCGTTCCTGTTCGTGCACTTCGGCCTGTTCCTGCTCTGGCAGCCGCTGTGGTCCAACACCGAAAACATCACCCCGCGCACCGGCATGACGCTGCTGGTGGTCGCCTGCCTCGGCATCGTCATCCCGAGCCTCGCGCCGACCGCGGTGTGGATGCTGCTGCTGATCGGGCTGCTGTCGGGCGAGCACATGCCGGAGCGACGCGACCGGCTCGCGCAACTGTGCGCGGTGGTCTACCTGTTCACCGAGTTGCTGCTCGGGGTCGTGCCGCTGCTGTTCGAGATCCGCTCGCTCAACCCGTTGCTGGTGCAGGCCGCCGAGGTGCTGAACGTGGTACCGCCCGCGGTCCTGCTGTTCCTGCGCGCGAGCGAGCGCGACGTCGCGACGCTCAACGTCGACTACATCCGCGCGCTGTCGGTGACCCTGTTCGCGCTGATGCTCTCGGCCGGCAGCGTGCTGTGGATGTACCGCTCGGGCATCGCCTACCCGCTGGCCCTGTTCCAGATGCTGATTACCGCCACCGCGTTCCTGCTGGCGATCAACTGGATCTGGCGCACGCAATCCGAGCACAGCTTCTTCCAGCTGCTGTGGAACCGCTACCTGCTGAACCTCGGCGGGCCGCTGGAGCAGTACCTGATCAAGCTCTCCGATCAGCAGATCTTCCGGCTCTCGGCCGAGGACTACCTCGAGGCGGCGCTGCGCGAGTTCGCACTGCTCGACTGGGTGTCGGGCATCGCCTGGTCGGCAGACGGCGCGGAGCGCGTCATCGGCAACCGCACGGGCTTCGTCACACGCGCGCACGGCAAGTCGCTCAATATCGCGGTCTACACGGAGCAGGACGTGGGCCCGACGTTCGTGCTGCACATCCAGTTGCTCGCGCGCCTGACCGAGCAGTTCTACCTGGCGCGCCTGCACGAGGCGCAGTTGAAAAAGCACAGCCACCTGCAGGCCATCTACGAGACGGGCTCGCGCCTCACGCACGACATCAAGAACCTGCTGCAGTCGCTGCAGTCGGTGTCCGCGGTGGCGCAGGCTGCCGAGCCCGAACGCGCCGACGAGGCGCTGCAACTGATCAAGCGACAGCTCCCGGAGATCAACAAGCGGCTGCAGCTGACGCTCGACAAGCTCAAGCGGCCCAACGTCGAGCAGGACACCCGCCAGCGCGTGGACGCCTGGTGGGAACTGCTGAAGAAGCGCTACTCGGCGCGCATCATTACGTTTCGGGAGAACCTGCTGGACTCGACGCCGATCCCGCGCGAGCTGTTCGACAACGTCGCCGACAACCTGCTCGAGAACGCGCACTTCAAGCAGAGCATGAACAAGAGCGTCGAGGTGGAGGTCACGCTGACCCTGGTCGGCGGACACATCGAGCTCTCGGTCGCCGACAGCGGCGAGCCGGTGCCCGACGACGTGGCTCGCGAGCTGTTCACGCAGAACGTCACCTCCTCGCGTGGCCTGGGGATCGGGCTCTACCACTGCTACCAGATGGCCAGCCGCTACGGGTATCAGCTCGAGCTCAGGGACAACCGCGACGGCAACGTGCGTTTCACGCTGTCCGGGCGGGCCGGCGACTGAGCCCGCGCGGTCACGGCAGGCGGGCGGCCTGTACCAGGAAACCGCGCACCTCGAGCCCGGACAGCCAGACCAGCACGTCGTCGAAGACCTGCACGGCGCTGGTCGGGTCGGGGTCGGGATCGGCGACGATGGTGCGGCTCACGAATTCGGTGTCGGCGTCGGCGTTCTCCCGCTCGTCGAGGTTCTGCGGCGGCGGCGCGGGCTGGGCGACGCCGGCCACGCTCACCGCCCCCGAACGGTTCTTACCCGCAGACCAGATGACGGCCGCGGCCCCCTCCGTGCCCGGGCTGCCGATCAGCGAGTTGCCGCCCTGGCTGTCGCGCACGGTCAGGCCGGTGGCGAGCAGGCTCGGCGTGGTCAGCGCTATCCCGTTGCTGTCGGCGAAGCCCTCGAACACCGAGTACCCGTAACGCGCACCCCACGGGTCGGCATCCCCGAGCCCCAGGGTCGCCCACGGCAGGTTACCCTCGGTGACGTTGCCCTGGGTGGCCGAGCACAGGTTGGCGTTGCGGTCCTCGATGCCGTCGTTGGCAGTCCCGCCCGGGCAGGGGGTGGCGCGGCAATCGGGGCACGGCAGGTGCACGCCGCCCGGCGGGCGGCTCGCCGCGTAGCCCAGCAACGCCGAGCGCACGCGCCGGTCGAGCATTTCGCGCGCGTCGCTCACCCGGGCGCGCTCGATGGCGGTGGTCAACGGAATGATCGCGCCCGACACCAGCGCCGCGATGATGACCATCACGATCGCCAGTTCGATGAGACTGAAGCCGCACTGCCCGCGCCCGGGCGCGCTCGGGCCGGCGCTCATGGCGGCGGAGGGCGCAGCGCCAGGGCCGCGTCGTTGAAGCCGGCGCCGGGCAGGGCCCCGCGGAACACGCCGTCACCCGGGGTGGCGTTGTCGGCCTCGAAGTAGTCCGCCTCGCTCACCACGGGCAGAGCGCGGTTGCCGGACAGGTCGGCGCCCGCCAGCAGCACCACGCCCGGCTTGTCGTCCAGCGGCGCGCGGGAGTCGAGCAACGTCAGGCAATCGGTGCCCGGTGTGCAGGCGCCGGCGCCGCCCGGCAACAGGCCCGGGGCAAAAGCGACATAGAGCAGGCGCTGCCAGGCATGCTGGCAGACCCACCGCTCGGTGGCCGGGACCAGGTCGATCCCGGCGAGCGTCAGGCTGCCCGCCAGCGCAGCCCGGCGTGTGATGATCCCGCCGCCGAGCACCGCACCGCCGGCGTCCCGGTCGGTGAGTCGGATCACGAAGGGGGGTTCGGCAGCTTCCTCGTCCTCGCCTTGCGGCGCGAGCGGCACGCTCAGCGTCGTGGTGGCGACGCTGGCGGGACCGGCGGCGCTGGCCACGGACCCGAGCGGGGCGAATTCTGGAACGTCGAACTCGAAAGTGCGCGTGGCCACGCCGGGCGGCAGGCCTGCGCTCTG
Source organism: Gammaproteobacteria bacterium (assembly GCA_041623575.1). Classification (GTDB taxonomy): domain Bacteria; phylum Pseudomonadota; class Gammaproteobacteria; order JAHELT01; family JAHELT01; genus JAHELT01. The sequence goes on along the minus strand of JBFJWO010000052.1, from coordinate 7,486 downwards.
CACCGCGGTGCCGGCGTCGCAGGCATAGCGCCCGAGCGCGCCGGCGGTGGTGCGCGTGCAGCGCGTCGCCGTGACGGTGCGCTGGTTGCGGGCGAGGTCCACGGGGTCCAGCGTTCCCGTGGGGCCCTGCACGCCGGCGCCGGCCAGGTCCCATTGCACGGTGTAGTCGGTCGCGAAAGCGGTGGCGTCGCAACTGAGCGCCAGCAACCCCTCCCGGGTTCCGGCCGTGGCCCGGTAGAGCGCGGTGCGCGGGTTGTCGAAGGGCGCCGCCCAGGGGTAGGCGCTGAACCCGTTGTCGAGCATGTGCTCGCGCAGCGCAACGTCGACGGTTCGCAGCACGCGCGTGTGCACGCGCTGCATCAACTGCTCGGCCGTGATCGCGAGCACGCGGTCGTTGCCGCTGCCGTCCGTCAGTGCCGTGAAGTCGAGGTCGGCGTCGGCGTTCTCGCCCTCCAGGAACTGGGCGGGGTCGTTCGGGGCCCCGGTGCGGTCGTCCTGGCCGCCGAGGGGAGCGCCGGGCGCGATCAGCAGCGCCGCGATACCGCCCGCGCCGTCGACCGCCAGTTGCCCCGGGGTCTCGCTGTTCAGCGGCGTGGCGTTGTCGCCGAACGCATCGCTCAGCACGTACCACAGGCGCTCGCCCGAGCGATCGCGCAGGTCGTCGATGTCGAGCGTGCGCCAGGGCAACCGACCGACGCCGCAGGGATTCAGTTCGGCGACGCCGTCGTTGTTCTCGTCGGGACAGGGCAGGCTGCCCGGCTTGTTCGCATCGGTGAGCGCGCGCTGGAGGAGCGCATTGCGGGCGCGCACCAGCACGTCGTGCTCGGCGGACTCGCGCGCCAGTCGCGCGCGATCGCCGCCGATATCCGAGGCGACGAGCACACCGGCGCCGACCACCAGCAGCAGCACCGCCAGGATCAGCACCACGCCTCGCTGGCGCGCGTGCGCGCGAGGCCCCCGAGCGCGCCCGCGCCGGCTGTCGCTCATCGGCGCTTGCGAACCTCGATGGCGCGCGTGCGGCCGCTGGCCGGGTCATAGGTCTCGCCCGGGCGCAGTGCCACCGATTCGCGGTTGGGCAGGACGATCCGCGCCTCGCCGGCGCCGGCCGCCTCCACGCGGATCCCGCCTTTCAGGCGCTCACCCGCGAGGGTCGACTCGCCGTTGACCCAGGCAGTCGCCGGCCCCCTGCTGCGCAGCACCACGCCCTGGACGCTGACCCGCGGCAGGACCGGCGCCGGCTTCTTCGCCCGTACCGCGACCGGTGCGGGCTTGCTCGGGGCCCGGGTCGGCTTTTCGGGCCGGCGGCGCAACTCGTCGAGTCGGGCCCGCTCGGCCGGGGTGGTGAACAGCCGGTTGTGGACCAGCGACGGCGGTTCCTGCGCGAGCACGCTCGACGGGGCGGCAAGCGCCGACAGCGCCAGCAGCCAGGCCGCGATCCCTACCGGTGAGGTGCGGGCACGCACGGCTCAGGACGCCTGATCGTTGCGCGCCGCCGATTCCTCGATCTGCAGCGTGTACCAGTCGAGGGCGCAACGCGCGAGCAGGTTGGCGGTGCGCGGGTCGAAGACGATGCCCCGCGCGGGGTTGCTCAGTTCGATCTCGCAGTCACGGACCTCGAAGCGCCCGTTGGTGAGCCGGCGCAACTCGTCGAGCAGCGACACCAGGTCGCCCTCGTGCAGCAGCCCGGCTTCGAACCTCATGGTCGAGCGAAACGCATGCAGGATGCGCGAGTCGAAGCGCTGCGCCTCGAACGCCAGCGGCCGCTGCGGTTCGATCTCGTAGCGCAGCACCGGCAGGCGCAGATCCTGGTTGACCTGCTCCAGCGCCTCGACCCAGTTGAGCCGCGGCTCGGCGCCGATCACGCCGCGGCGTTTCAGATCTTCGAAACGCGCCACGTACTGGCTGTAGAGCGAACGGTCGTTCTCCGCGGTACGATAGAGCGCCACGACGCCGTGCAGACGGGCGCGGCTGCGCAGGTACTCCGACTGCGCCGCGTCCTCGTAGCGTTCGGCGCCGTAGAGGAGCGCGCCGGCCAGCCCAAGGGTTAGGGCGAGCGTGAGCAACGGCAGGCGCAGCAGCCGCCATTCGATCGCCTCGCGCATCACCCGCTCACCCCGGGTGGCCCGCCCTCTCGCAGGCGCAGCAGCAGCTCGTAAGCCGCGCGCTCGCGTTGCGGCCCGGTGGCCGCCGTGCCGCTGTTGCCCGACAGCGCGGCCTGCGAATCGATGTCGAACGGCGTACGCCGCACCTCCACGCGATCGAACCAGCCGCTGGCGCGCAACTCCTCGACGAACTGGTCGAACAGGTTGACCGCCCCGCGGTAGCTGCGCCCGAAACCGACCACGTGGCCCTCGAGTGCGGCGATCTCCCGCCGCTGCTCGGCCACGAACGCCGTCTCGCGCGCGGCGCCACGCGCCTGGGCGCGTTTCTCGGGCAGGGCCTGCGGGTCGCTGTCGGCCAGCCAGCGCATCGCGCTCAGCGTGATGTTGGGGTGGCGGTTGAACACGTCGCTCACCACGGACATCAGCCGCTGCGGAGTAGCGCCGGCGGTGCTGTCGAACACCCGCACCATGTCGACCGCGTCCTTGACGTACGCGGCCTGCAGCGGGAAGACGCTGATCTCGCGCAGCAGGTCGTCGTAGGAGCGCTGGTAGCGCGCCGCCTCCACCTTCGCCTCGAGCGTGTAGCTCTCGTAAAGGCGCCCGGCGATCAACTGCGCGCCGCCGAGCCCGAGGGCCGCCACCAGGGTAGCGGCGGAGGCGGCGTTGATGCCGATCCGCGCCAGGCGATGAAAATGATGGGTGCGCAGCGGTGGGCTGGCGTAGTGATTGCGCGGCCACGCCCGGGACAGCAGGACCTGCGCGAACAGGCCGTCGGCGAACTCGGTCGGCAGCTCGCCGCGGATACCGAGGCGGCGCGCGAGCAGCGGATAGCTGACACTCGAGTAGTGCAGGTTCTCGTCGCCCGCCAGGTGACGTTCGAGTTCCGGGATGTGCTCCGCGGGGCTGATGACATGCACGTGCATGCGATCGCTGCGCCGCAACAGGCGCTGGCTCTCCAGGAAGCGCAGCGTGTTGTGCACCTCGCGGTCGACGAACCCCGCGTACCCCTCGTCGCCGTCGTAGCGGATCGGCACCAGGCGGCTCAGCCGCAACCGGCCATGGTCGTAGAACGACTGGCGTACCGCACCCGCCGACTGCTGGGTGATGACCAGCGCGTTGTGCTTGTCGGCCTTGAGCACGCCGAGCAGCGCCTCGCCCACCAGCGGCAGCGAGTAGATCCCCTCCAGCGGCACCCGGAAGCGGTTGATGATGTCCACCCAGCCGGTCAGCAACTCCGGGTTGGTCAGCCCGGAGACCAGCACCCGGTAGTCGCGCCGGCCGGTGCTCAGGCGCTCCTGCACGGTGAGCTGGCGAAAGCTCGTGGTGCGAAAGTGACGCGTCAGCAGGCGGCTCACCAACGCCCGGCGGTCGTTGCCGAAAGCGCGCGGCATGGCGTCGATGCGAAACCCCTCTTCGATCATGTCCACCATCAGGCGCACCGGGCGGCGCGGCGAGTCGTGCAGGAAACGCTCGAAGTCCTGGTAACCGCGCGAGTCGGCGTCGAAGGCGTGGGCGGCGCGAAACCGCCCGCCCGACCAGTGATAGGCCAGCATGCGCTGGCCGGTGAAGAACAGCAGCCTGCGCATCAGAAGTCCATGGTCGCCACGGCCTCGTAGATCGGCGGCAGGATCGAGACCATGATCCAGCCGAGGATCATCGCCATGATGAGCACCAGCACCGGGCCGAGGATGGTGGCGAGCCCCGCGATGGCGTCCTTGACCTGGCGGTCGTAGAAATAGCTCACGTTCAGCAGCGCCTTGTCCATGGCGCCGCTGGTCTCGCCGACCTTGAGCATGCGCACGACCAGCGGCGGAAACAGTCCCGACTGGGCGAAGCTCGCGCTGATGCCGCCGCCCTCGGAGATCTCCGCGTGCACCTGCACCAGCGCGTGGTCGAGCACCGCGTTGTCGACCACGCGGCGGCTGAGCGAGATCGAGTCGAGCACGGTGATGCCCGAGGCGTACATGAGCGCGAAATAGTTGGCGAAGCGCGCGATCTTTATCTTGTAGAGGATCGGTCCCAGCACCCACAGCCTCAGCACCAGGTTATCCAGCGTGTAGCGCACCGCCGAGCTCACGCTGGCGGCGAACTTGAGCAGCGCGGCGCCGGCGAACGGCACCAGCAGCACCAGGTACCACCACTCGACCAGGAACCCGGAGGTGGCGAGCAGCGCGCGCGTGTGCATCGGCATCTCTCCGCCGGTCAGGCGGAACAGGTTGTCGAGGTGCGGGACCAGCAGCACCATCAGCGCGAGGATCGCGAGCGACACCACGATGCCGACGAACGCCGGGTACAGCATCGCGCGCCGGGCCTGCGCGATGAGCTCGTCCTGCCAGCGCATCATCTCGGTCAGGTCGTGCAGGATCTCGCCGAGGCGCCCGCTCTCCTCGCCGACCCGCACCATCGAGGTGAACACCGTGCTGAAGATATCCGGGAACTCCTCCAGCGCGCCGGAGAAGGTCTTGCCGCCCTCGATGCCCGTGACCAGCTCGGCGACCACGTCGCGAAAGCGCGGGTGAGCGATGCTCTCGCGCAGGTCGCGCAGCCCGTCGATCAACGACACGCCCGAGGTCACCAGCTGCTCGAGATGGAACGTGAAGTTGATGAGCTCCGTGCGCGGCACGCGCGAGCGCAGCAGCCGCATCGAGCGGCCCCCGGCGCTGGCGAAGTTGATCAGGTCGAGCCCGAGGTGCTCGAGGCGCAGCTCGAGGTCGGTGAGGTTGGCAGCGTCGATGGTGCCGCGCACGATCTTGCCTTGCTCGTCTATGGCCTTGTACTTGAACGTCGACGGCATGGTCGGGGTCGCGCCTTGGTGCAACGGGCCGGCTAGCCGCGAATGCGCCCGGTGAGGTCGATCACGCGCGACACCTCGTCGAGCGAGGTCACGCCTTCGCGCACGCGTCGCACGCCGTCCTCGGAAATCGGGCGAAAGTCCTTCTTCATCGCCGCCTCGGCGATCTCGCCGACGGTGGCGCGCCGGGCGATGAGTTCGTCGAGATCGGTGTCCATGCGCAGCACTTCCATCAACGCCATGCGCCCGCGATAACCCTGGTTGTCGCACGCCGGGCAGCCCTGCGCGCGGAAGATGGTGAAATCCTCGTCGTACTCCCCGATGTCCAGGATCAGGCGCTCCAGGTTGTCCGGCTCGTAAGGCTCGCGGCACTCCAGGCAGAGCTTGCGCACCAGGCGCTGCGCCAGCACGCCGATGATGTTGCCGGCCAGGACGTCGGGCAACACGCCGATGTCCACGAGCCGCGGGAATGCGCCCAGCGCCGAGCCTGTGTGCAGGGTCGTGTAGACCTGGTGGCCGGTCATCGCGGCGCGAAACGCCATCTCGGCGGTCGCCTCGTCACGCACTTCGCCGATCAGGATGATGTCCGGGTCCTGGCGCATCAGGGCGCGGATGCCATTGGCGAAATCGAGCTTGACGACCTCGTTGATCGAGGTCTGGCGGATCATGGTCATCGGGTACTCGACCGGGTCCTCGAGCGTCATGATGTTGCGCCCTTCGGCATTCAACTCGTTCAGGATCGAGTAGAGCGTGGTGGTCTTGCCGCTGCCGGTCGGGCCCGTCACCAGCACGATGCCCTCGGGGCGCACCATCATCAGCTTGACCTGCGAGAGCGTGTCCTCCGGCAGCCCCAGTTGCTCGATGGGCACTATGCCCTTCTGACGGTCGAGCACCCTGAGCACGATGTTCTCGCCGTGCGTGGTGCGCAGCGAAGAGACCCGGAAGTCCACCTGGTGACCGGCGATGGACAGCGAGAAGCGCCCGTCCTGCGGGGCGCGGGTCTCGGCGATGTTCATGCCCGACATGACCTTCAACCGCACCGCGATCGCCGACCAGTAATTGCTGTGCAGGCTGCGGATCTGGCGCAGCACGCCGTCGATGCGGTAACGCACCCGCAGATAGCCTTCCTCGGGCTCGAAGTGGATGTCGGAGGCGCTGCGGCGTACGGCGTCGGAGAGGATCGCGTTGACCAGCCGCACCAGGGGGTGGCTGTAGGCCTCGGTCTCGGTCTGCAGGCTCTCGTAGTCGATCTCGCCGGTTTCGATCTCGTGCAGGATGCCGTTGATGGACAACTCGTAGCCGTAGAACTTGTCGATCGCGTCGCTGATCTCGGTCTCGCCGGCCAGCAGGCTCTCGATCTCGACGTCGCCGCCGATCTCGGCGCGCAGCCGATCGAGGGTGATCAGGTTGAAGGTGTCCGGCATGGCCACCGTCAACAGCCGCTCGGCGCGCGTGTAGGAGATCGGGATCACGTTGAATCGCCGCGCCAGGGTGCGTGGCACGAGTTCCAGGGCCTCGACGTCGGGCACCACCGTGCCGAGCGCGATGCTCTCCTGGCCGAGCACCTCGCCCAGCGCCTCGCGCATGATCGCCTCGGTGACGAAGCCGAGCCGGATCAGCAGCCGGCCGAGCTGCTCGCCGCCTTTCTTCTGTTCGGTCAGCGCGATACGCAACTGGTCGTAGCTGATGATGCCGCCCTCGATGAGCAGTTCGCCGAGCAGGCGGTGGCGATGCGCCCCGACCATCAGCGTGCGTTCGTGCCGCATGCGGCACGCCACTTCGCGGCGGTTCGCCTCATGGCGCGCCCGCCGCGGCGAGGGCCGCCAGACGCTGGCGGGCCGCGGTCCTGTCGAAGCTCGCCGCGCGCCGTTCGGCGGCACTCAGCGCTTCGCGGTAGTAACGCCCGGCCAGGCCGCGCTTGCCGAGGTGATCGAGGCTGACCGCCAGGTTGAACAGGTAGTCGGGATTGGCGACGTCGTGCCGGTGAGCTTCGAAGAACGCCGCCTGCGCCTGCGCCCAGCGCTGCTCGTCGCTGTACAGGCGGCCGAGCGCGAAGTGCAGCTCGGCCGACTGCGGGTTGGCGCGCAACAGGACCTTGAGCTCGGACTCGCGCCCCCGCGCGTCGCCGGACTCGGGCAACCCGGCCAGCGCCGCCAGCGCCACCGGGTCGCGCGGGTAACGCTGGAGCAAGGCCGTGTACATCCGGGCCGCACGCTCCTGGTCGCCGCGCCGCACCGCCACCGCTCCGAGACCGAGCAATGCGTCGCGGTTGACGGGGTCGAGCGCCAGTGCTTCGCCGTACAGCCGCTCGGCCTCCTCGTGACGCCCGGCCTGGAAGGCCTCGAATCCGCCTGCGAGCGCGGTACCGACCTGCGCGCGTCGCCCGTTGCGCACGACGTTCACCGCCGGCGCGACATTCGCCGCGACGGCCGGCGCCCGGGCGCGAGCGGGTTTCGCGGGGCGCGGCGCGGCGCGGGCGAGGGTGGTCGAACTCGCGGGCGGCGCCGGCGTCGTCTCGGCCGCCGGCGCAGCGAGCGCGACGGCGTTCCCGCCGCCGGCCTGCGGCGCGGGGGCCGCAGCGCCCGCCGCGGCG